>JAVXWK010000167.1:0-18043 GCA_032230575.1 Pseudonocardiales bacterium
TACGTGTCCTTGCCGGCCGACCTGGTGCCGAGCACCCGGCCGTCCTCCAGATGGATCCAGGCAACCTTGTCGATCATGTCCGCCAGGCTAGGCCGAGGCGAGCTCCTTCACCACGCGGTGCGCGTCGGCCAAGGACTCCACGGCCAGCTCGCGGAACTGGTGCATCTGCGGGTTGACGTCGGCCATGGTCAGCTCGGCGTGCACGAACTCCAGGTTGTGGTCGAGCCCGATCATCGACAGCACGGCCCGCAGGTACGGCTCCTGGAAGTCGAAGCCCTCCCGCGGCGTGCCCGGCTTGTACGAGCCACCACGCGCGGTCACGACGACGACGCGCTTGCCGCCCAGCTCGAACGTGCCGTCCTCGCGCGGGAAGAACTCCTGACCCGCGACCTGGTCGATCCAGGCCTTCAACGTCGACGGGATCGAGAAGTTGTACATCGGCGCGCCGATGAGGATCACGTCGGCGGCCCTGACCTCGGCGACCAGGTCGGCCTTGATGTCGTGCGGCGAGCCGTCGACGTGCGGGACCGGCTCCGCGTTCAGGTCGCGATAGCCGTAGCCGCCCTCGGGGTTCGAGGACCTCCAGACGTCGGCGAACGCGCCGGTGATCTCGCGGGTCACAGACCCCTCATGACGGATGCTCGAGTCGATGTGAAGCAGATTGGTCATACTCAGAACATACGAGTGAAGAACTTCCGCGTCAAGATGTTCTGACCCGAGAATATCTTTATCAGGATGTAGGATGGACCACATGGAGGTGCAGCAACCGATCGCCGCGTGCGTGGAGAAGTGGGACTTCAACTGGCTGCTGCACCGCGCCGCCCAGCGGGTCGGGGCCGCGTTCGCCGACGAGATCACGAAGTTCGGCATCTCGTTGCGCGGACAGCTGGTCCTGAACGCGCTCGCCGGCGAGGAGGAGGCCGCACGCACCCAGCTCAAGCTCGGGGCGATGCTCGGCCTGGACAAGACCACGCTGATGAGCGAGCTCGACAAGCTCGAGCGGGCCGGCCTGGTCATGCGGGTCCCCGACCCCAACGACCGCAGGGTGCGCACGCCGGTGATCACCGACAAGGGCCGCGAACTGCAGAAGCAGGCGGGAGACGCGCTCGCCGAGGTCGAACGCGGCTTCCGCACCCGCTTCTCCGATCAGGAGATGACGGTCATCCGCAAGGCCTTGAGCGACCTCGCCAACGGCGAGGGCCCCATGCAGGGTTCCTGCATCTAGGCCAACGAGCCGAGATCTTCCTCTCGCAGCTGCTTGGCCGTCACCATCGCCTGCGCGTCCACCAGCGCGCTCAACGCCGTCCCGTCATCCCACATGTTGACGTTCATCGCCGCCCTCAGCCGCCCGTCGCGCAGCCAGAACGCGATGAACTCCCGCTTCGCCAGATCACCGCGCACCACGACCTCGTCGGACGGATCCGCGAGGCCCCGGTACTCCATGCCCAGGTCGTACTGGTCGGTGAAGAAGTACGGCGACTTCTGGTACGGCTCGTCGATCCCGAGCAGCGGCCCGGCCACGTACGTGCCCTGATCCTTGGCATTGGCCCAGTGCTCGACGCGGACCCGCCCGTCGTAGCGCGGGTGGTCGTGCGCCGCGATGTCACCGGCGGCGAACACGTCGGGAGCGGACGTCCTCAACGTCGCGTCGACCGCGATACCGCCGTCGGCCAGGTCCAGCCCGGCGGCTTCGGCGAGCTCGAGCCGCGGGGTCGCGCCCACGGCCAGCACCGTCACGTCCGGCATCAGCTCGGCGCCGTCGTCCAGCCGCACACCCGACGGCGAGAAGCCCGCCACGCCAGTGCCCAGCTTGAACTCGACGCCGTGCTCCTCGTGCAGGCCGCGGAACATCCTGCCCATCTCGGTGCCCAGCACGCGCACCAGCGGTTCGGACAGCGGGTCGACCACCGTGACGCGGCAGCCGTGCGTGCGGGCGGCGGACGCCACCTCGCAGCCGATCCAGCCCGCGCCGACGATCACGACGTGCCTGCCCTCGCGCAGGGTCGACTTCAACGCCAGCGAGTCGTCGATCGTCCGCAGCACATGTCCTTGCGCGCCAGGCAGAACGCGAGGGCGTGATCCCGTCGCCAGCAAGAGCCGATCGTAGGAACGCACTACTCCATCGGAGTCAACGATCGAGTGATCATCGGGCCGCAGCTCCAGCACCGACACGCCGAGTTTCAGCTCGATCTCGTTGTCGGCGTAGAAGCCCGGCTCGTGCACCCACGCCGGCTCGTCGGCCTTTCCCAGCAGAACGTCCTTGGACAGCGCGGGAAGTTCGTACGGGCGATGGTGTTCGGTGCCGAACATGGTGATCTTGCCGCCGTAATCGCGATCCCGGAGCGCTCCGGCAGCGGAGGCACCGGCGAGGCCCGTCCCGACAATCACGATGCGTTGCGGTTCCGCCATTTTCACCCCTCCAGGTGACCTACTCTCGTCCCACATGCGACGCTATCCGCAGCTGGGCACGGTCGCTTGACGGAGAACGTTCGCGGGAACGCGAAAACCTCGTCACGAGTCGCGGCCGCACGCGTCTCACCGACGCGAGCGCCGGGACCACCGGGCCGGCGCGCCGAGCGAGCTGGAGGAAGAAACCCGTGGGAGCCAAAGAGGAGTGGCAGGTGAGCTGCCGCGACATCGCCTCGCGCCGACGGGACTTGACGGTGTTCGTCAGCCAGGGGCACATCGTGATCAACGTGCCACCGGGAGAGGCCGCCGTCCTGACGCCGCTGGAAGTAGGCCGATTGCGAGCCGCGCTGAGGGAAGCCGTCGTCGCCGCGTCCGACACCGAGCTGTGACCGCCGTCACACCGTTACCTACTCGCGAGTAGGTACATGGCAGAGTGGGTCTCATGGTGACCCGCGTGCTGCTGACCCTGGTCAAAGCCGGAGTGATCCGGCCGTTGGGCCCGCGAGGCCTTGCCGGGACCGTGCGCGGGTATCTGCAGTGGGACATCACGCTGGCGTGGGGTTACCAGACGGGCGCCGGGCGACACCCGGACCGTGCCGCGATCGTCGACGACGACGGCGTGCTCACCTACGCCGAAGTGAACGAGCGCACCAGCCGGCTCGCGCACGCGTTCCGCGCCGAGGAACGCGTCGGCCTGCTGATGCGCAACCACCGCGGCTTCATCGAGACGATGACCGCGTGCACCAAGATCGGCGCGGACGCCGTCCTGCTCAACACCGGCCTGAGCAAAGGACAACTGGCTCAGGTCGCGCAGGACCAGAAGATCGACAGGATCGTCGCGGAC
This sequence comes from Pseudonocardiales bacterium, assembly GCA_032230575.1. Lineage (GTDB taxonomy): Bacteria > Actinomycetota > Actinomycetes > Mycobacteriales > Pseudonocardiaceae > Lentzea. The sequence goes on from JAVXWK010000167.1 coordinate 3,254, forward strand.
CGCGAGTTCGCCTCAGTGCTCCCGGACATCCCCACTTACATCAGCGACGAACTGGAGTCGCTGATCCACAACGGGCCGACGACAGCGCTCCCCCGCAGACCTCCGCGCGGCCGGCTGATCATCCTCACCTCCGGCACCACCGGCACCCCGAAAGGCGCGCGCCGGCCGGAACCCGCGAGCCTCGCCCCCGCCGCCGCGCTGCTGTCCCTGATCCCGCTCAAGCACGGCGAGGTCATCGCGATCACCTCGCCGCTCTTCCACGCCTGGGGCCTCGCCGCGTTCCAGCTCGGGCTCGTGCTCGGCGCCACGCTCGTGCTGCGCCGCAAGTTCGACCCCGCTCAGACGTTGAAGGACGCCGAGAAGTGCACGGCGATGTTCGTCGTTCCCGTGATGCTGCAACGCATGCTGGAGACCCCGCACCGGCCGAAGCTGCGGATCATCGCGTCCAGCGGGTCATCTCTGCCACCGCGGGTCGCCGCCCGGACTCTGGCAGAGTTCGGCCCGGTGCTCTACAACCTCTACGGCTCAACGGAAGTCAGCTGGGCGAGCATCGCCACACCCCAGGAGATGCTGGCCTCTCCGGGAACCGCCGGCCAGCCGCCGCTCGGCACCCGAGTGGCCATTGTGGACGATCATGGCAAGCCGGTCGCGGCCGGCGAGACCGGGCGGATCTTCGTCGGCAACGAGATGCTGTTCGACGGCTACACCAACGGCACCAGCAAGGAGTCGCTGAACGGCCTGATGTCCACCGGCGACCTCGGCTACGTCAAGGACGGCCTGCTGTTCGTGGCCGGCCGGGACGACGAGATGATCATCTCGGGCGGTGAGAACGTCTACCCGCGCGAGGTCGAGGACCTGCTCTCGAACCTGGACGGCGTCACAGAGGTCGCGGTGCTCGGCGTGGAGGACGACGAGTTCGGCCAGCGGCTCGTCGCGTTCGTCGTGGGAGCCGAAACCCTGACGGCTGAACACATACGTGAACACGTCAGGGCGAACCTGGCGCGGTTCTCCGTTCCCCGGGATGTTTTCTTCGTCGACGAGCTGCCGCGCAACGCGGCCGGGAAAGTGTTGAAACGCCAATTGCGCGAACAGGTCTAGAGTCGGGCCCCGGGAGAGGGGCTTGATCATGACGGTTCCCGGCAGGACGGCTGATCCCCGTTCCAACGCCGTGCACAACCTGCGCGAAGCACGCATCGCACTGGACGAGGGCAGGCCGGGCGAGGCGCTGGAGTACGCCGAGAAAGCGGTTGCCGCGTTCGCGTGGCTCGACGATGCAGAAGGCGTCGCGGAAGGCGTGCTGGCACAGTCCGTGGCGCTCGGCAAGCGCGGGCTGTGGCCCAGCGCGCTCGACACCATCGACAGAGTGCAGGAGATCGCGGCCGCGAACCGCCACATCGGACTGCAGGCGCGGTGCAGCTTTTCCCGTGCGGTGGTGGAACTGCGGCTCGACTCGCGCGAACGGAGCTTCAACTCGTTCGCCAGAGCGCTGGGCCTGGCGGAGCTCACCGGCGACAACGAGCTGATCGGCTCGGTGCTGTTCGAACAGGCCCGCGTGATGCGCATGCAGTACCACGAGCACTGCATGATCCGCACCGAGGAGAGCCGCTGCAGCCTCGACGGCGAACCGTGCGTGCGCAAGCTGCGGCGCGCGGAAGCGTTGTGTGCGCAGGTGCGCGACCGGTGGAAGCAGGTCGGCGACCCGGTGCGGATGGCGATGGTCAACGTCCTGCTGACACACGTGCGCATCGATCTGGGTGAACTTGACCGCGCGAACCGCAGCTGGCAGCGCGCTGACCAGTTGCTTGCCGGAAGGAACCGCCCGGTGGCGCGGGCGGAGGCGTTGATGGCGCGCGCCAGGCTGTCCGGGGCGCGCAAGCGGTACTCCGACCAGATCTCCCAGCTGACCCAGGCCGCCGAGCTCGCGATGAGCTGCCTGGCACGGGAAGTCGCGGTGCACGCCCACCAACAACTAAGTGAGGCGTACGAACGATCTGGGGACCTGGAACGGGCTCTCCGGCACGCACGGCTGCAGTTGGAGCAGTACCGCTTGTGGGAGCTGCAAGAGGGCAGGGATCTGCTGCGGATGCGCGAGCACGACCTGTCGTCGCGACTCGTGGAACAGTTGGCGCACAGGCGTTTCGAGCCCAAGCGCGAGGATGCCGTGGTGCGTGTCCCGCACACCGGCGAGCTGCGTGAGACCGGCACCGCGGAGCACACGAACACCCGGATCGCCAGCGCGTTGCGGGCCGGGCTGACCAAGCGCGGCATCGAGGTACTGAGGCTCGTGGCGGCCGGGGCGAGCACGGCGATGATCGCCGAGTCGCTCGGACTGTCCCCCAAGACCGTGCAGAACCACCTCCAGCGGATCTACTCGACGCTTGACGTCAACGGCCGCTCCGGCGCCATCGTGTGGTGGATGAGCCTGACCAACGGCGAGTCATCTATTGTCAAGTGATTGACAATTGGTCCGACCAGCCAGGGGTCCAATCGCCCGTTCGGTCGCTTGCCGCCGACGAGGTGGTCGCGGTTCTTGGGTGATTTACCCACGTCGGCGCGGCGGAATTGGGTGATGTGACGGGTAACTGGTCTGTGTCATGCTCCGTTAACAAGGTGTCCAGTTAACGAGCGAGGGGCGGTCATGGCCGGGCAACGTCGCCTGCGATCAGTGCTTCCCCTGTCAGTGCTTGCGCAGCGCGATCCGCGCCACGTCGCGCCACAGGAGTGGATCAACACCCTCGGGGTTGATGTGCTCCAGCAGCGCGGCCAGGGCCGTGCGCGCGCCGGTGCTGCCGTCCGGGTCGACCTCGTCCGCCGCCCGCACCAGCAGCAGGTGGCACCGCAGCTGCTGCTCGGCGTCGAGCCGGCCGGTCGCGAGGGCCTCCTCGGCGAGTTCGCGAGCCCTGTCGACCTCGCCGTCGCGCAACGCCAGCTCGGCGCGCAACGCCCGTGCGTGAGCGAGAAGCCCGTTCTGCTGACGCATCGCCGCGACGGTCGTCTCCACCTTGTCGAGCAACGCCACGACCTCGTCGAGGTTCGCACCGGGCGTGCGCAACGCGATGGACGCTCCCGCCAGACGGACCCGGCAGCGGTACTCGGGATCGCCGTCGAAGTCGTCGAGCATGCAGACGGCCTCGCGGATGCAGTGCGCCGCTTCGGTCCTGTCGCCCAACCGGTCGGCGACCTTCGCGCGCGCCCACCACGTGGAGATCGCGAGCCGGTCGCGCCCGAGTTCGGGCAGCCGCACGGAAAGCTGGTCCACGACCTGTTCGGCGTCTGCCAGGCGGCCGGCCGCGGTCAGCTCCGCGCACAACGCGATGAGCGCGCGCGTGTTGACCCGGCGCACCCGTTCACCGTCACCACTGGCCATCTCGACGGCCTCGGTCGCGGCCCGCACGGATTCGGCCGTCCGGCCGAGGCGCCGCAACGAGGATGCGCGCAGGATCTCCACCAACGCGTCCACCGCCGGACCGGGAGACCAGGACTTGCGCAGCTTCGCCGCCGCCAGCAGCAGACCCTCGTGGTCGCGCTGCCGCGCCAGCATCACCAGGCGCGTCCAGCGCACGCACCAGCCGAACATCTCCTCGTCCGACCGCTTTCCCAGCGTTTCCAGCAGGTCGACGGCCATCACCAGGTCACCGTCGTGGTAGGCCAGCAGAGCCTCGCACCACGCCAGCGCCTCGTCCTGCATCGCGGTGCGGTCCTCGTCGACCATCAGCTCGGACGGGTCGACGTCGAGCACCTCGGCGAGCCTGCGCACCACGGCGGGCGACGGGACGCGTTCGCCGGACTCGAGCCTCGACACGTAGCTCATGGACACACCTGGGCACGCGAGGTCCTTTTGCGACAAACCGCGTTGCAGTCGTACCGCTCGCAGCCTCGCACCGAACCTCGTCAACGACTTCCTGCCCTCATCCACGGCCGCCACCAATCGAACGGAGCCCCTTGATGAAGTTGAACACTATCGCTCGAATCGTCGTTGCAGTGATCCTCAGTTTCGCCGGCCTCGCGCTGACGGGAGGCGCGGCCCTGGCGGACTCCTGTGAGACCGGCGGACCCGGCGGCCACAACACGAACCCGTTCCTGCCGCCGTTCGCGATCGCGCCCTGATCGTTTTGCCCGGTTGAGGTGGTCTTGCCTCCCTCGCAAGCAAGACCACCTCGCCACCGACACACCAATTGACGCACCTGGCCACATCCCCGGTGGCCGGTGAGGCACCCTTGTGGGGTGACTCTGCAACTGCGCACGCCTCGTCACCAGGTGAGTCCGAAGTCGGTCCTGCTGTGGACGATGCAGGCGGCCTTGTTCTGGTTGGTGCTGTTCGTGCCCCAGCTCGTCGTGTTCCTCATGGTGAACGAGCCGCCGGCGTGGGAACTCGCCCTTCTGATCGCCACGCTGGTCGTCGGGATCGCGCACACCGCCGTGGAGCCGAGCTGGCGGTACCGCGTGCACCGCTGGGAGACCACGCCGGACGCCGTCTACACCCTCTCCGGCTGGCTGAACCAGGAGTGGCGGGTCGCGCCCGTGTCGCGCATCCAGACCATCGACACCAAACGCGGGCCGTTCCAGCAGATGCTCGGCCTCTCGACGGTGACGGTGACGACGGCGTCGGCCGCGGGTCCCGTCGAGATCGAGGGCCTGGACCACGAGGTGGCGCAGCAGCTCGTGGTCGAGCTGACCAACACCACGCAGGCCACGCCGGGTGATGCCACGTGACCGCCGAACTGCCCGCGGCCCCGGAGTTCACCGAACCCCTGACGGAGTGGCACCGGCTGCACGTGCGCATGCTGATCGTGCGGCCGCTCAACGAGGGCATCGCGATGCTGGTGCCCATCGCCGTCCTGCTGATCACCGGCAACGGCGAGAAGTGGCGCCTGTTCGCGAGTGGCGTCACGGTCGCGCTGATCCTCTCGTTCAGCTACTTCATCTGGCGCACCACGAAGTACCGCATCACCGACGACCAGGTGGAGCTGCACACGGGGTTGTTGACCCGCAAGCAGCTCGCGGTGCCGCGCGATCGCATCAGGACGGTCGACCTCACCTCGAAGCCGGGCCACCGCGTGTTCGGGCTGTCGGCGGTGCGGATCGGCACCGGCCAGCAGGACACCCCCGGCACCGACGGGCTCACGCTCGACGCGGTGACGTCGGAGGAGGCCGAGCGGCTGCGGGTGTTGTTGCTGCAGAAGACAGTCGCACGGCCGGTGTCCGCTGACGAGTCCGGCTCGGAGCCGGTGGCCGCCTCGGCGGAGGTCATCTCGCAGCTCGACCTGAAGTGGCTGAAGTTCGCGCCGCTGTCGTTGTCCGGCCTGGTCGCGATCGGTGCCGTGTTCGGTCTGCTGTCGAACTACGCGGACGACCTCGGCCTGCACCCGGTCCAGGACCTGTGGGAGTGGCTGTTCGAGCACCCGAGCTTCACTCTGATCGGCGCGTTCGTGATCGCGCTGGCCGTGCTGGGGCTGGTGCTGTCCGTGCCGCTCTACATCCTTCAGTTCTGGAACTACAAGCTGACCCGCGAGCCGGACGGAACCCTGCGCGTGCAACGGGGTCTGCTCACCACGCGCTCGGTTTCCGTGGAGGAGCAACGACTTCGCGGCGTCGACATCCAGGAGCCGCTGCTGGTCCGCGCGGGCAAGGGCGCGAAGCTCGCCGCGGTGACCACGGGCCTGGGCTCGAAGGGCGAGAGCAACCTGCTGCTGCCGCCCGCGCCGTTGTCCGTGGCGCACGAAGTCTCGCAGGACGTGCTGAAGGTCGCCGACGACCCGACGTTGCGCAAGCTCCGCAAGCACCCGTTCGCCGCGTTGCGCCGCAGCATGATCCGGCACGTGGTGCCGTGGGTCGTGATCGCGGTGGGCCTCGCGCTCTTCGCACCGCCGTGGGCGTGGCCGATCCCGGTGGCGATCATCCCGTTCGCGGCGCTGGTGGGCTGGGACAACTACCGCTCGCTCGGCAACGCGCTCGATGACCGGTATCTGGTGACGCGCAACAACTCTCTCGTTCGCTCGACCGTGGCGTTGCAGCGCACCGGCATCATCGGGTGGCGCATCCGGCGGTCGTTCTTCCAGCGCCGCAGCGGGTTGATGACGATCGGCGCGACCACGGCGGCGGGTGCGGGCGTCTACCACGTGACGGACGTCGGCGAGGCGGACGGGCTGGCGCTGGCCGACGAGGCGGTGCCGGACCTGCTGCGCCCGTTCTTGACGGAGAGCTAGTGGCTCGGGGTGTCACGCCGTGCGGAAGGTCTGACGGTAGGCCGTCGGCGACACCCCGATCGACGCCGCCAGCTGCTGCCGCAACGCCGCCCCCGTCCCGAACCCGGCGTGCCGCGCCACCTGGTCCACCGGCAGCTCCGTCGACTCCAGCAGGTGCCGGGCCCGCTCCACCCGCTGCTGCGTCAGCCACTGCCCCGGCGACATCCCCGTCTCGGCGCGGAACCGGCGGGTGAAGGTGCGCACGCTCATCCGCACCTGCGCGGCCATCCCGGCGAGGTCGAGCGGTTCTTGGAGCCGCTCCAAGGCCCACTCGCGGGCAAGCGCGGTCGAGGTGTCCGGGTAGCTCGGCACCGGCCGGTCGACGAACTGCGACTGGCCGCCCTGCCGCCACGCCGGGACGACGCAGTAGCGGGCGATCCAGTTCGCCACCTCGCTGCCGTGGTCGGACCTGATGACGTGCAGACACAGGTCGATGCCCGCGGCGACGCCCGCCGAGGTCAGCACGTCGCCGTCGTCGACGAACAGCACGTCCGGGTTCAGCCGGACCTTCGGGTACAGGGCGCGGAACTCCTCGGTGGTGCGCCAGTGCGTGGTCGCGGGCCTGCCGTCGAGCAGCCCGGCGGCGGCCAGCACGAACGCTCCGGTGCAGATCGACATGATCCGCGGCGCCCGAGTCGTGGTCAGGGCCTCCAGGACGGCCGGTTCTAGCCAGCCCTCACGTGCGGGCTTGTAGTAGGTGCCCGGCACGAGCACCGTGTCCGCGTCTTGGAGCGCCTCCAAGCCGTGCTCGGGCGCAATGGTGAAGCCGCCGCTGGTCGGGATCGGGCGGCGGTCCGGCGAGCAGACGACGACCTCGTACAGGTCGCCGAGCCGGGCGAACATGTGCGTCGAGCTGCCGAGGTCGAACGCCACCGACTGTTCGAGCGCGAGGACGGCGATGCGGTGCATGGCCTGATTCTTTCACATGTTGGCCATCGGGCCACTGGTCGTCTGTTTCGGCATCACGCAACCTTGTCGGCGTGAGACTGCATTGGGCCTGGGTTGTCGCAGGTGTGTCCTTCATCGCCTTGGTGGGTGCCGCGTCGTTCCGCGCGGCGCCTGGTGCGTTGATCGAGCCGTTGCGGGCGGAGTTCGGCTGGACGACCGGCACGATCTCGCTCGCCATCTCGATCAACCTGTTGCTGTACGGGTTGACCGCGCCGTTCGCGGCCGCGCTGATGGACAGGTTCGGCGTGCGGGTCGTGGTGACCTTCGCGTTGACGATGGTCGCGATCGGCAGCGGGCTGACGGTGTTCATGACGGCGTCGTGGCAGCTGGTCCTGTTGTGGGGTGTCGTCGTCGGGACCGGCACGGGCTCGATGGCGCTGGCGTTCGTCGCGACGATCACCGGACGGTGGTTCGTCCGGCACCGCGGCCTGGTCACGGGCGTGCTGACGGCGGGTGGCGCGGCCGGGCAGCTGGTGTTCCTGCCGACGGTGGCGTGGCTGTCCGAGAGCTACGGCTGGCGGCCCGCGTCGCTGGTGATCTGCATCGCGGCACTCGCCGTGGTGCCGCTGGCGGCGTTCTTCCTGCGCGAGTACCCGCGGGACGTCGGACTGCTGCCGCTCGGCGCGACCGAGGACACTCCCCCGCCGCCGTCCGGTGGTGCGGCTCGTCGTGCCCTGACCGCGTTGGGCGCGGCTGCCAAGACCCGGCCGTTCTGGTTGCTGGCAGGCGGTTTCGCGATCTGTGGCGCGTCGACGAACGGCCTGGTGGGCACGCATTTCATCCCCGCCGCGCACGACCACGGCATGCCGACGACGACCGCGGCCGGGTTGCTGGCGCTGGTCGGCATCTTCGACATCGTGGGCACGATCGCGTCCGGCTGGCTGACCGACAAGATGGACTCGCGGGTGCTGCTGGCGGCGTACTACGCGTTGCGCGGGCTGTCGCTGATGCTGCTGCCGCAACTGTTCGGCGCGTCCGCGCACCCGTCGATGCTGGTGTTCATCATCTTCTACGGCCTGGACTGGGTCGCGACCGTGCCGCCGACCGTGGCGTTGTGCCGCCAGTACTTCGGCATGTCCGGCCCTGTCGTGTTCGGCTGGGTGTTCGCGTCGCACCAGCTCGGCGCGGCGATCGCGGCATCGGCGGCCGGGCTCACCCGCGACCACCTGGGCAGCTACGACCTTGCCTGGTACGTCGCGGGCGCCCTCTGCATCGGCGCGGCCGTGCTGTCAGCGTCGCTTGCGCGAAGTCCCGAACATGCCCCGCGTGATCTCGCGCGCCAGGGCGCTGCCGGCTGACCGCAGGAACGACTTGACCGCGCTGTTGCCGAGCACCTTCTCGACGAGCCCCGGTTCCTCCTTCTCGTGTCGCTGAGGAGGTTGCTCCGGGGCTTGTTCTTCTTGCGGCGGCGCGACTTTCTGCATCAGCTGCTCGTAGGCAGACTCGCGGTCGACGGTCTCCGAGTACTTGCCGTGCAGATCCGAGTTCTGGGCGCCTTGCTTGATCGCGTCGTTGCCGATCGTGTCCATCAGCGAACGCGGCGCGCGCAGCCTGGTCCACGCGACCGGCGTCGGCGCGCCCTTCTCGCTCAGCACGGTGATGATCGCCTCGCCGATGCCGAGCGACGTGAGCGCCTTCTCCAGGTCGTAGTGCGGCGTCGTCGGGTACGTCTTCACCGTGCGCGCCAACGCCTTCTGGTCGTCCGGCGTGAACGCGCGCAGTGCGTGCTGAACGCGCGCGCCGAGCTGCGACAGCACGTCGTTCGGGATGTCGGTCGGCAGCTGCGTGCAGAAGAAGACGCCGATCCCCTTGGACCGGATGAGCTTCACGGTCTGGGTGATCTGGTCGAGGAACGCCTTCGACGCGTTCGAGAACAGCAAATGCGCCTCGTCGAAGAAGAAGACGAGCTTGGGCTTCTCGACGTCACCTTCTTCCGGCAGCGTTTCGAAGAGCTCCGCCAGCAGCCACATGAGGAATGTGGAGAACAGCTGCGGGTTGCCCTGCAGCTCGGCCAGTTCCAGCAGGCTGACGACACCCTTGCCGTCGCGCTGCCGCATCAGGTCGGCCGGGTCCAGCTCCGGTTCGCCGAAGAACCTGTCGCCGCCCTGCGCCTCCAGGTTGACCAGGGCCCGCAGGATCACGCCGGCCGTCGAGCTCGACACCCCGCCGATGCCCTTCAGGTCCTCCTTGCCCTCGTCGCTGGTGAGGTGCTGGATGACGCTGCGCAGGTCCTTGGTGTCGAGCAGCGGGAGACCCTTCGAGTCCGCCCAGTGGAAGATCAGGCCGAGCGTCGACTCCTGGGTGTCGTTCAGGCCCAGCACCTTCGACAGCAGGATCGGCCCGAAGCTCGTGACCGTCGCCCGCAGCGGCACCCCGAGGCCGCCGGTGCCGATCGACAGGAACTGCGTCGGGTACGACTGCGGCTGCCAGTCGTCGCCGGTGTCCTGCGCGCGGGCGGTCGTCCTGTCGCTCGCGGCCCCCTGCTGCGACAGACCGGACAAGTCGCCCTTCACGTCGGCCATCAGCACCGGCACGCCGTTGTTGGACAGCTGTTCCGCGAGCAGCTGCAGGGTCTTCGTCTTGCCGGTTCCCGTTGCCCCGGCGACAAGTCCGTGGCGGTTGACCATGGACAACGGGATGCGGACGTGTGCGGTCGACTCGACGGTTCCGTCGACCAGCACCGCGCCGAGCTCGATGGCCGCGCTCTCGGAGGCGTATCCAGCAGCGATCTCAGCTTGAGCCGTCATGCACGAGGAGCGTAACCAGGTTGCTGCACGCCGCCACTCGAAGTTGACGCCTCGCGCAGTAATGTTTCGGGCGTGATGGATCGTCTGGTGTGGATCGACTGCGAGATGACCGGACTCGACTTGGGCAAGGACGCTCTGATCGAGATCGCGGCACTGGTCACGGACGCCGAGCTCAACGTGCTCGGCGACGGCGTGGACATTGTGATCCACGCGGATGACGAAGTGCTCGCCTCGATGCCGGAAGTCGTCATGGAGATGCACGCCAAGTCGGGCCTGACAGAAGAGGTGCGCGCCTCCGCGGTGTCGATGGAGGAGGCCGAGGCGGCCGTGCTGGCCTACATCAAGGAATGGGTCCCGGACCCCAGAACCGCGCCGCTGGCGGGCAACTCCATCGCCACGGACCGCGGGTTCATCGCCCGCGACATGCCGGCGTTGGACGCGCACCTGCACTACCGCATGGTCGACGTGTCGTCGATCAAGGAGCTGTGCCGGCGCTGGTACCCGCGCATCTACTACGCGCAGCCGGGCAAGGGGCTCGCGCACCGGGCGCTCGCGGACATCATCGAGTCGATCCGGGAGCTCGCGTACTACCGGAGGACGGCGTTCGTGCCGCAGCCCGGTCCGTCCACCGAGCAGGCCCAGGCCGTGGCCGCTGAGCTGCTGAAGAAGGCCGACTGAACCCCCGATTTCAATATCAGTAGCTGCCGTTGCTATGCTTCTCCCGCCGGTCATGGTGGGTGTAGCTCAGCTGGCAGAGCACTGGGTTGTGATCCCAGGTGTCGCGGGTTCAAGTCCCGTCACTCACCCTTTGTCGAAAGGCCTCCGCTCTCGCGGGGGCCTTTCTTCACGTTTCGGGAGTCTTCATGACCACGCTCGTCGCCAAGGACCTCGCCGCAGGTCACGGTGATCGCGTCCTGTTCTCCGGGCTCGATCTCGTGGTCGCTCCCGGCGACGTCATCGGGCTCGTGGGCGTGAACGGCGCCGGCAAGTCGACGTTGCTCAAGACCCTGGCCGGACTGATCCCCGCCGAAGAGGGCCGCGTGACGTTGAACCCGCCGGGCGCGAACGTCGGCCACCTCGCCCAGGAGCCGGAGCGTCTCGAAGGCGAGACCGTGCGGGACTTCCTGGCTCGGCGCACCGGTGTCGCCGCAGCTCAGACCACGCTGGACGTGGCCACCGAGGCGCTGACCGCCGGGAACGACGAGGGCTACTCCGAGGCGTTGGACCAGTGGCTCGCACTGGGAGGCGCCGACCTGGAGGAACGGTCGCTGGAGGTCATCGGGGACCTGGGGCTGACCGTGGGCCTCGACGCGTTGATGACGTCGCTGTCCGGTGGCCAGGCGGCGCGGGCGGGCATGGCGTCGTTGCTGCTCAGCCGCTACGACATCTTCCTGCTGGACGAGCCGACCAACGACCTGGACCTCGACGGCCTGGAGCGGCTGGAGAAGTTCGTCACGGGCCTGCGCGCGGGCACGGTGCTGGTGTCGCACGACCGCGAGTTCCTGGCCCGCACGGTCACCAGCGTGCTGGAGCTCGACCTGCACCAGAACCAGGTCAGGCTGTACGGCGGCGGCTACGAGTCGTACCTCGAGGAACGCGCCCGGTCCCGGCAGCACGCGCGGGACGACTACGAGGAGTTCGCGGACACCAAGTCGTCGTTGGAGGCCCGCGCGCGCATGCAGCGCTCGTGGATGGAGAAGGGCGTGAAGAACGCCCGGCGCAAGGCGGGCGACAACGACAAGAACGCCCGCAAGTTCCGTGCCGACGCGACCGAGAAGCAGGCCTCGAAGGCCCGCCAGACCGACCGCATGATCGAACGGCTGGACGTCGTCGAGGAGCCTCGCAAGGAGTGGGAGCTGCGGATGGAGATCGCCGCCGCGCCGCGCTCCGGTGCGGTCGTGGCGTCCCTGCGTGGTGCTGTCGTCGAACACGGCGGTTTCCGGCTGGGTCCGGTCGACCTGCAGATCGACTGGGCGGACCGGGTCGCGATCACCGGGGCGAACGGCGCGGGCAAGTCGACGTTGCTGGCCGCGCTGCTCGGAAGGGCAGAACTGGCGTCGGGTTACGCGACGCTGGGCTCCGGTGTCGTGGTCGGCGAGGTGGACCAGGCGCGCGGGCTGTTCCTGGGCGAGCTGCCGCTGGTGGAGGCCTTCGAGGAGGCCGTGCCGGAGATGAACCCGGCCGACGTGCGGACGTTGCTGGCGAAGTTCGGCCTGAAGGCGGCGCACGTGATGCGCCCGGCGGCTTCGCTGTCGCCCGGCGAACGGACGCGGGCCGCGTTGGCGTTGCTGCAGGGGCGCGGGGTGAACCTGCTGGTGCTGGACGAGCCGACGAACCACCTCGACCTGGCGGCGATCGAGCAGCTGGAGTCGGCGCTGGAGAACTACCCCGGCACGTTGCTGCTCGTCACGCACGACCGGCGGATGCTCGAAGCGGTGCAGGTGAACCGTCACCTGACCGTTTCCGGCGGCCAGGTGACGGTGTCCTGAGCTACTTCAGGTTCAGCTTGTAGATCTGGGTGGCGCTGTTGTTGGGGATGGAGTCCTTGTCCCCGTTGGACGTCGTCAGCCAGAGGTCGCCTTGCGGGGTCTTCTCGACCGTCCTCAAGCGACCGTAGGCTCCCTCGAAGAACACCTCGGGCTGGCCACCGATCGGGATCCGGTAGAGCCGCTGGCCGCGCAACGCCGCCAGGTACAGCACGTCGTCCACAATGGCCAGTCCGCTCGGGGAAGCCGCTGCCACGGGCCAGGTGTGCTTGGGCGCGAGGAACGTCGGGTCGCCGCACTCACCGGACGTGCCCTCGCAGGCGGGCCAGCCGTAGTTGCCGCCGGGCTTGATCAGGTTGACCTCGTCCATGACCGAGTTGCCCAGCTCGGCCTCCCAGAGGCGGCCGCGCGAGTCGAACGCGAGGCCCTGCACGTTGCGGTGGCCGTAACTGTAGACGTACTTGCCGGGGAACGGGTTGTCGCGCGGCACGGTGCCGTCCGGGTTGACGCGCAACACCTTGCCGCCCAACGAGTTCAGGTCCTGGGCGTTCGAGCTGACCTGACCGTCGCCGGTCGCGATGTAGATCTTGCCGTCCGGGCCGAACCGGAGCCTGCCGCCGTTGTGGAACTTGTTGCGCGGGGCGCCGGTGAGCAGGATCTGGTGGCTCGCCGCGTCCAGCTTGCCGTCGACCAGCTTGAACCGCACGAGCCGGTTGTCGGCCGGGCTGGTGTGGTACGCGTAGATCCAGCCGTCCTTGTACTCCACGCCGAGCAGGCCGCCCTCGCCGTCGGTGCTGACGACGTTCGGGACGCGGCCGGCGACGGACTTGGTGCCGTCGGGTGCGATGCGGATGATGTCGCCGGTGTCGCGCTGGGCGTAGAAAGCCGTGCCGTCCTTCAGGAACTCCAGGCCCCACGGCACATCGGTGTCGTCGGTGATCTTGGTGACCTCGCCGACGGCGTCCTGTCCCTTGCGAGTGCCGGCCTTGATCGGCGCGGTGAACGCGGAACTCCTGCCGGAGGTGTCGATCGCCTTGACCGTGAACTCGTAGTCCGTCTGCTGCCTGAGGCCCGCGATCGTGGTCTGCTGGCCGGTCGTGGTGCCGACCTGGACGCCGCCGGAGAAGACCGCGTAGCTCGCCACCGCGACGTTGTCGCTCGAAGCTCCCCAGGCGAGCGAGACGCTGTTGGCGGTCAGCTTCTGGACGATCGCGTTGTACGGGACGGTCGGCGGCTCGTTGTCGACGACCGCGGCCGGGGTGGTGACCGTGACGGAGTTGCTCGCCTGCGAGATGTTGCCCGCGGCGTCCTTCGCGTTGACGTAGAAGGAGTACGTGGTGTTCGGGGTGAGGCGGGTGACGTTGTTGGAGAGCGCGTCACCGGCGACCGTCTTCACGAACTGGCCGGACTGGTAGATCTCGTAGCTCGTGACGGCCACGTTGTCGCTCGCCGGGCCCCACTGCAGGTTGACCGAGGTGGCCGTGAATCCCTTGACGGACAACGTTCCCGGCGCGCCGGGCGGTGCGGTGTCGACGACGCCGGGCGTGCCGTGGACCTCGAACTCCTTGAGCTCGTAGTTCCTGAAGCACGGCTTGGTCAGCGAGACCCGGACCCAGCGGCCGAAGCCGGTGAACTCCAGGTTGTCGTCGCCGCCGTCGCCCTTCTCGGTGCGGTACATGTCGCGCCAGTACACGCCTTCCGGCGAGGTCTGGACCGAGTAGCTCCTCGCGCAGAGGAAGCCCCAGCGCAGCACGACCCGGTTGATCGTGGACATCGAGCCGAGGTCGATGGAGATCCACTGCCGGTCACCGTTCTCGCTGCGCCAGGTGGTGCGGCGGTCGAGGTCGGTGGCTTTCGTGGCGACGTGCCGGGCGTTGCTCTCACTCGACGCCGTCGCGGGTGTGCCGACCGAGAGCAGCACGTCGTCGGCTTGCGCGGGTGGTGCCGCCACCGCCGTGAGCACTAGTGCGCCGATGACTGTGAGCAGTCTTCGCAGCGGAGCCACGATGCCTCCCAGGTGGGTCGGGCGGCGGTGGCGGCGTCAGCCTTCCACAAACGTTTTCAGCCCGCTAGCGCCGCTGAACGATGAACGGCGCTTTCGTCCACTTGAGGTGGACAAAAGCGCCGTTCATCAAGTTCAACTTGCGGGCCTGGCTAGCGGTTGCCCTGGACCCACTGGTTCCACGGCACCTGCCAGTCGCCGAACCCGTCCCACGCCTCGAGCGCCGGGCCGCCGGAGTTCGTGACGATGACCGGGTCGCCCTGCTTGCTGTTGTCGATCACCCATTTCGCGTTCTCGGGCGACAGGTTGAGGCAGCCGTGGCTCACGTTGCGACGGCCCTGGTCACCGACGGACCACGGCGC
>JAVXWK010000208.1:0-10869 GCA_032230575.1 Pseudonocardiales bacterium
ACGACTTCACGCAGCCGGCGCGGGTCGGCGGACATGATGCCGACCCGGCTGACCTCGGCTCCCGCGTCGCGCGCGGCGGCGGACAGCGCGTACGAGTTGACGTCGTAGACCTGGCCCTGGCCGGGCGTGCGGTCGACGTCGACGAGCTCCTCGCCGAGCGAGATCACGGAGACTCGCGGACGCGGGTGAACGAGCACCTTGTTGCGGCCGACAGCGGCCAGCAGACCCACCTGAGCAGCACCGATGGACGCGCCGCGACGCACGGCGACGTCGCCCGTCTGCACGTCCTCACCGGTGCGGCGGACGAACCCGGCGGACGGCACGCTGCGGTTGACCGTCACCTTGGCGTGGTGGCCGTCGGTGTAGCCGATCGGCACGACCGCGTCGGCCAGCGTGGGCAGCGGCGCACCGGTCGCGACCCGCACGGCCTGGCCGGGCTGCAGGCGGCGCGGCTGCCGTGAGCCGGCCGGGATCTCGCCCACGACCGGCAGCTGCACGGGGCTCGCGTTCGCGCCGGACACGTCGACGCTGCGCACCGCGTAGCCGTCCACGGCGGCCTGGTCGAAGCCGGGCAACGCGCGTTCCGCCACGACCTCCTCGGCACAGAGCAGGCCCTGCGACTCCGAGATCGCCACCCGCACGGGTGCGGGCCGCACCGCGGCCGCGATCACCCGAGCGAGCTGCTCGTCCACTGACCTCATGTGATTGGTCCTCGCGCTCAGGAGTTGTCGAGGCGTTCCCGCAACCACTCGCGCAGATCGGGTCCGTACTCCGGGGTCTTGAGTGCGAAGTCAACCGCAGCCCGCAGGAATCCGGCGGGATTGCCGAGATCGTGTCGCCCGCCGCGGTGCACCACGACGTGCACGGGGTGACCCTCCTCGATCAGCAGCGCGATGGCGTCCGTGAG
The DNA here is from genome assembly GCA_032230575.1 of Pseudonocardiales bacterium. Lineage (GTDB taxonomy): Bacteria > Actinomycetota > Actinomycetes > Mycobacteriales > Pseudonocardiaceae > Lentzea. The sequence continues at coordinate 908 of JAVXWK010000208.1, forward strand.
CTGCAGCTCACCGCCCGCACCAGGGGTGATGCGCCTGAGGGCGTCGAAGATCGCCCGGTCGAGCAGGTAGCGCCCGGCGGCGGCGAACGTCGACGGTGCGTCCTCCGGCTTCGGCTTCTCGACCATTCCGACGACCTGCTTCACGTCGTCGTTGCCGGTGTCGCGAACGTCGAACACGCCGTACGCGGAGATCTGCTCGCGCGGGATGTCGAACGCCAGCAGGACGCTGCCGCCCTTCTCCTCGCGGACCTTCGCCATCTTCTTGAGAGCGTCGGTGGGCAGGATGATGTCGTCCGGCAACAGCACCGCGACGGCCTCGTCCTCGTCGGTCAGGTTGCCCTCCGCGCAGCCCACGGCGTGCCCCAGGCCCAGGGCTTCCTTCTGGATCGCGGTCTCGGCCTTGATCAGCCTGGGGGCGCGCTGGATCTTCTCGACGAGGTCGCTCTTGCCGCGGGAGGCCAGCGACTCCTCGAGCTCCGGGTTCGCGTCGAAGTAGTCCGCCACCGACGCCTTGGTCGGCGAGGTCACGATGACCAGCTTCGTCGCGCCTGCCTCTGCCGCTTCCCTGGCCACGTACTCGATGGCCGGGGTGTCGACCAGCGGCAGCAACTCCTTCGGCACGGCCTTGGTCGTGGGGAGGAAACGGGTGCCCAAGCCGGCCGCGGGCACGATAGCGGTGTGGAAGGCGCTGCTCATGGGCAGCGATGCTAACGACATACCGGGAGTTACCCACCATGACGTCCGATCTTCGTGATCGTAAGGCCACGCTGCGTTCACGGTTGCTGGCCGCACGGCGTGCGGTTTCCGCCGAGGACCGCGCTCTGGAGGCGGCGGCGCTGGCGGCGCACGTGGCCGCACTGGACGTTCGTCCTGATCAGACGGTGTGCGCGTTCCTGCCGGTCGGGTCGGAGCCCGGTGACGCGTCGTGGCTGGACGGGCTGCGGTGCCGGGTGCTGCTACCGATCGTGACGGGGGACGCGCCGCTCGAGTGGGCGGTCCACACCGGAGCTCTCGCTCAGGCCGGTCTGGGACTGCTCGAACCCACCGGGCCGCGGCTCGGCGCCTCGGCGATCGCTGGAGCGTCGCTGGTGCTCGTGCCCGCGTTGGCCGTGTCGGTGTCCGGGGTGCGGCTCGGGAAGGGCAAGGGCCACTACGATCGATCGTTGCCGCTGGTCAAAGCACCGCTGGTGGCTGTCGTGCGGGATGTGGAGGTGCTTGCCGACGTGCCTGCGGAGCCTCACGACGTGCTGATGAACGGCGTCTTGACCCCCTCGGTGGGCCTGCGGTGGCTGTGACTTTGACCTGGGGTGTTTGCGCTCCGGGAAGGGTCTGAGTGAAAATCGTGTTGGCACTCACAAAGGTCGAGTGCCAGATCTAGGAGCGAACCCAGTGCCTACGTACCAGTACGCCTGCACCGCGTGTGAGCACCGGTTCGAGGCTGTGCAGTCGTTCAGCGACGCCTCCCTCACCGAGTGCCCGGAGTGCTCGGGCAAGCTGCGCAAGCTCTTCGGCGCCGTCGGTGTCGTTTTCAAGGGCAGCGGTTTCTACCGCACGGACAGCCGGTCGTCGTCCAAGAGCACGTCCTCTGCGACCACTCCTGCGGCTTCGACTTCGTCCCCGGACAAGCCCTCGTCCTCGGACAAGAAGTCGTCGTCCTCGGACTCGAAGGCTTCGACGAGTGCTCCGGCGGCCGCCGCGTCCTGAAGATCGCGAGTTGTCCACAACTTGCGGCTGAGCCCGTTTCGCATGCCCTCGACGGCCCTACCGTCGAGGGCATGACTCTTTCCAGCACCCCGTTCGACCGGGTCCGCGTTCTGCTGCGCCGCCGTCCTTCTGTTGCGTGGCGCCGATTTCTGGCTCTCGGCCTGGTTCTACTAGCCGCGTTCGGAGCCTTCTGGCCTGACGTGGGACATCCGGCCGTTGTCGCCTCACGTGATCTGCCGGCCGGTGTCGCGCTGTCGGAGTCCGATGTCCGGCTGGTGTCTTTTCCGGTCCCTGTCACGGGTTCGTTCGCCGGTCCCGACCTGGTCGTGGGCAGAACCCTGAGCGGTGCGGCGCGTGCGGGCGTCCCGCTGACGGACTTCGATCTCGCTTCAACTTCCGACGACCTGGCTTCCGTCGCCGTGCGGGTGGCTGACCAGGGCCTGGCCGGTGTGGTGCGGATGGGCGACCGGGTCGACGTGGTGTCGCCGTCGGCCGAAGTGCTGGCGGAGAACGCATCCGTGCGTGAGACACGAGGACAAGTCGTTGTGCTCACGTTGCCGAGACTTAATGCAACTCGCGTGGCCGCGATGTCACTGGATCATTCGTTAGCCGTTACTCTCCGCTGATGCTGAAGGGTTTCAAGGACTTTTTGATGCGCGGAAACGTCGTCGACCTGGCTGTGGCCGTGGTCATCGGCACGGCGTTCACCGCGATCGTCACCGCGTTCACCACGAGCATCATCAAGCCGCTGATCAACACCATGGGCGGCACCGAGACCAAGGGCCTGGGCTTCTCGATCCGCACCGCGACGCCGGAGCTCGCCGAGAAGACGTTCATCGACCTCAGCACGCTGATCAACGCGGTCATCAACTTCCTGATCGTCGCTGCGGTCGTGTACTTCGTGCTGGTGCTGCCGATCAAGAAGATCCAGGAGCGCCGCAAGAGGGGTGAGGAGGCGGGTCCGGCCGAGCCGACCGACGTCGAGCTGCTCATCGAGATCCGCGACCTGCTCGCGGCTCAGCAGGACCGGCAGACGGTGGTGCAGTCGACCGACGTGCGCGGCCCGAAGATCTGATCGAACGAGGACAGGGCGCGCGGCGCTAGATGACGGCCCCGCGCGCTTTGTCCTGGCTCGGCGGGTGCAGCCGCCACTTCGGGTCGAGGTCGTTCAGGCAGATCTCGCCGTCCCGAGCCGCCGCGAGAGCGTGGTGCCCGACGCGGTAGCTGGGCGAGATCTGCTCCTGGCCGGTGCCCTCGATCCACCGCACCAGGTAGTTGCTCGTGTGCCGCAGGACCTCACGCCAGATCGAGCTCGTCAGCGCGATCATCCGCGGATCCATGTCCGCCCACACCACGGCGAGGAACATCCCACTGGCGAGCACGCCGTCCGCGCACAGGCTGCGACGCCACTGGACCACTCGGCCCGCCTGCGGAGATCGCACCGCGAGACCGCTGAACCGGGGCTGCGGCAGCCGCGGATGAATCGCCGGATCCCACAGCAACGCCCGCTGCGAGACGTCCAGCACGGAGTCGCGCACGGGTGGCTTGGACGTCGTCTGACCGGGCCACTCCCCGTGCGCGTCGATGATTCGCACACCAGGGCAGGCCTCGAAGATGGCCGCCTGCAGCGCGGCCTCGTCCTCCAGCATCAGCAGGACCGTTGCCGACGGGGCCTTGCGCTTCGGCTTATCCCCCGTGATGGGGCGGCCGGTTCTCCACGTACCAGGCATCACGATCGCCTTCCGGGGCGGCGGAGCCCCGTTCGTCCGACGTCGTCTCCGGGAGCACGTCGCCGAACACCTCTGCCAGCCGGCGACGACGCTTCACAGCAGCGTCGTCGTCGGCCGGCGCGGGCGAATCACTCTTCGTCAAGACCGCTCAACTGCTCGATGACGTAGGGCACCAACGCCGACAGCGTCGCCATGCCGTCGCGAACGGCGGACCGGGAGCCCGCGAGGTTCACGACCAGCGTGCTGCCGGAAACCCCGACGAGACCGCGCGAGATGCCCGCGTCGACCGCGCCCGCGGCGAGACCGGAGGCGCGGAGGGCCTCGGCGATGCCGTGGATCGGACGGTCGAGCACACCCTGCGTGGCGTCGGGGGTGACGTCGCGCGGGGACACACCTGTGCCGCCCACGGTGACCACGAGGTCGACGCCACCGATGACGGCCGTGTTGAGCGCGGCCCGGATGTCGACCACCTCACCCTCGACCGCGACGGTGCCGTCGACGATGAAGCCCGCTTCTTCGAGCAGTTCGGTGACGAGGGGACCGGAGTTGTCGTCCTGCTCGCCGTGCGCCACCCGGTCGTCCACGATCACGACCAAAGCGCGGCCAAGGCGCTGCGCGCTGCGTTCCATACCGATCACCGTAGCGGGAGTCGGACTTCGAAGCGGCAGCCAGGACCGTGGTTCTGGACGCCAATTCTCCCGTCGTGCGCGTCGACCAGGCCGCGCGCGATCGCGAGCCCCAGTCCGGCGCCGGAGGGATTGCGCGAAACAGAACCGCGGAACCCCACGTCGAACACCTGAGGCAGCACGTCAGCGGGTATGCCGCCACACGCGTCGTCCACGCGCACCACCGCTTCGCCACCGTCCACATCGACCTGTACGGCCACCGTGCCGCCCTCCGGTGTGTGGCGAATGGCATTCGACACAAGGTTGCGCACGACACGCATCAGTTCCGGATCTGACCCGCGCACGACCGGCCACTCACGAGCGTCCGCGCGCAACTCCACACCCCGAAGCTGAGCCACGGGCCGCGACGCAGCCACCACGTCGCTGACCACATCGGCCAGCGCCACGTCGTGCAGCGCCAGCTTCAACGCCCCCGCTGTGATCCGCGACAGCTCGAACAGGTCGTCCACCAGCTTCGACAGGTGATCGGCCTCCTGCGCGATCTGCTTCGCGTAGACGGCCACCTCACCCGGCTCGGAGACGACCCCGTCCTCCAACGCCTCGGTCATGGCCCGGATCCCGGCCAGCGGCGTCCGCAGGTCGTGACTGATCCACGCCACCAGCTGCCGCCGCGCCGCCTCGGCCTCGCGCTCCCACATGGTCCGCCGCGCGATCGCCCGGCCCAGCATGATCGAGAACGGCACGGTGATCACCCCGACCACCGCGCACGCCGTGAGCGCGGCGTTGAGCATGGGCGTGAACATGAACCCGCCCACGACCAGCACACCACCGATGGTCGCCACCACCGGCACGATCACCATGACGGTCATCGCGGTGGTCAGCGACACCCGGCTCAGCCGATCGAAGATCTTCACAACGAACTTCTGTCGTACCGGTAGCCCACACCCCACACGGTGCTGAGCCGCCGCGGCTTGGCGGGATCCTTCTCGATCTTCTCCCGCAACCGTCGCACGTGGACGGTCACGGTCGACTGGTCCCCGAACTGCCAGCCCCACACGCGTTCCAGCAGCTCGGCCCGCCCGAACGCCTTGCCCGCGTTGCCGATGAAGAACGCCAGCAGGTCGAACTCACGGGTGGTCAGCTGCAACGGCATCCCGTCCAACGTCGCGGTGTGCGCGGCCACGTCGAGCTCGAGGTCGCCGTCGCGCACCACCCGCGGCTCGTAGGCCCGGCTGGCCCGCCGCAGCACCGACGACACCCGCAACGCCAGCTCACGCGGGCTGAACGGCTTCGTGACGTAGTCGTCCGCGCCGATCTGCAGCCCCGCGATGCGATCCTCCTCCTCGCCCAGCGCCGTCAGCATCACCACCGGCGTGCTGCCGCGCTGCCGGATCCGCCGGCACACCTCGATCCCGTCGATCCCGGGCAACATCAGGTCCAGCACGACGATGTCCGGCTCGTGCGCGGCCATCAGCTTCAGCGCCGCCTCCCCGTCGCCGGCGAGCTCGACCTCGTACCCGGCGTGTTCGAGGTAGCGGCGCACCACGTCCCGCACCGTCGTGTCGTCGTCGACGACCAACACCCGTTCCACCACGTCACCAAGCTAAGCCACGAGGGCCCACCCGGCTCACATCCGTAAGAAAACGAAAATGACCCCCGCGCGGGGCAGGTGCGCGGGGGTCGTTCTCATGGGGTATCACGCCTGGGTTCCGGCGGGCGGCGGATGCCAGAACCCAGGCCTCCCCCCACCTATCCCACCTCGACACCGTCGAGGGTGGCTTCCACGGTCTTGTTGTCGGACAGCGTGATCGTCACCTTGTCGCCAGGCGCCTTCGACCGCACCGCGGCCACCAGCGTGTCCGACTCGTCGATCCGCCGGTCCCCGAACTTGGTGATCACGTCACCGGCCTTCAACCCGGCCTTCTCCGCAGCTCCACCAGGCGTGATCTCGGAGATCTTGGCGCCCTGCTCGGTCGACTCGACCTTCACGCCGAGCACGGTCTGCTTCGGCTTGCCGGACTTCACGATCTCGTCGACCGTGCGGCGTGCCTGGTCCATCGGGATCGCGAACCCGATGCCGACGGAACCGGCCTGGCCACCCGACTGGTTCGGGCTGTAGATCGCGGAGTTGATGCCCACGACCTGGCCCTGCATGTTCACCAGCGGCCCGCCGGAGTTGCCGGGGTTGATCGCCGCGTCGGTCTGGATCGCGTTCAGCACGGTCGCCTGCGAGGTGCGGGCGTCGCCACCGGCCGAGACCGGGCGGTTCAGCGAGGAGACGATGCCGGACGTGACGGTGCCGGACAGGTCGAACGGCGAGCCGATCGCCACGACGCCCTGACCGATCTTCATGTCGCCGGAGTTGCCCAACGTGACGACGGGCAGGTTGGAGACACCGTCGGCCTGGATGACGGCGATGTCCGAGCTCGGGTCCCGGCCCAGGATCTTGGCGCTGGCGGACTTGCCGTCCTGGAAGACGACCTGGAGCGTGCCTCCGGTGGCGGCACCTTCGACGACGTGGTTGTTCGTCACGATCTGACCGTTGCTGGAGATGATGAAGCCCGAGCCCTCGCCGGAGCCGGCCCGCGACTCGAACTTGATCTGCACGACGGACGGCAGCAGCTTGTTCGCGACCTCCTCGACCGAACCGGCCGGGGAGTTGCTGGTCTGCGAGGCCGGGCGCGGCGTGTCGAGGGAGCTGACCGCGGACGAGTCGTTGGCGAAGGTGTAGCCCAGGTAGCCGCCCAGACCGCCGGAGAGGCCACCGACGAGCAGCACGAGGGCCGCGACGCCCGCCACGACCTTGCCGCGGCCCTTGGGGCGCGGGGGGACGAGCGGAGGCTGGTAGCCGGGCGGCAGGTAGTACTGGCCCGTGGAAGGACCGGCAGGCGGTTCCGCGCCGAACTGGGCGGTGGTGGAGCCCCCGAGGCCGAGGGGGTGGCCTGGGGGAAGTTGGCCGGACCCGGATGGAGGTAGCTGCTGGCCGGGTCCGGACCCGCCGAGCTGCGCCTGGCCCGCGTCAGGTGCGTGCACCTGCGGCTGGGCCGAAGAATAGGAGGCGGGCACGTCGCCCAGGCCCGCACCAGGTGAGGAGACCTGCGGCTGGGCCGGGGTGAAGGAGGCGGGCACGTCGCCCAGGCCCGCCGGGGCCTCATGAGCCCCAGCCTGGCCGGATCCCCCCTGCAAAGGATCCGGCTGGCCGGGTTCCGGCAGCGACGGGCCCTGCTCCCGCGCGCCGGAGTCGCTCTGACCGGCGGTCGGCGGCACGGAGTGGGGCTGGTCCGGCTGCTGCGCTGGCTGGTTGCTCTCGGTCATGGGCATAGTCTCTCGGCCCGTCCTGAGAGAACCCTTAGACCAGCCTTGGAGCTCTGTGAGGACTTCTTCAGACCGTTCGGAGGCGCTCCGCGATCTGTTCCGGCGTCACGTCGTTGATCCACACGGCTTCACCGGACTCGGAGCCCGCGAGGTACTTCAGCTTGTCCGCGGTCCGCAGCACCGAGAAGACCTGCAGATGCAGCCACAGCTCGTCGCGACCGACGTTCACCGGCGCCTGGTGCCACGCCGCGATGTACGGCAACGGCCGGTTGTACAACGCATCCAGCCGGTGCAACACCTTCAGGTACAACGACGCGAAGTCGTCACGCTCCACAGAGGACAGTCCAGCCAAGTCCGCCACCTGACGGCGCGGCGCCAGCACGACCTCGACCGGCCAGCGCGCGGCAGCCGGTACGAACGCCACCCAGTGCGGAGACTCCTCCACCACCCGCGCGCCCGCGCGTAGTTCGGCCTCCAGCACGTCACCGAACAACGGACGCCCGTGAGCCGCGTAGTACTCCAGCGCGGCTTCCATCATCCGTTCGGTACGAGGCGTCACGAACGGGTACGCGTAGATCTGGCCGTGCGGGTGCGAGAGCGTCACACCGATCTCTTCACCGCGGTTCTCGAACGGGAAGACCTGCTCGACACCGGGCAACGAGGACAGGTACGAGACCCGGTCGGCCCACGCGTCCACCACAGTCCGCACGCGCGAAGGCGACAGCTCACCGAACGACTTGTTGTGGTCGGACGTGAAGCACACGACCTCACAACGCCCACGCCCCGGCGCGCGCACGAACAGCGGCTCGCCATCCACAGTGGACGGAACATCCGGAACGTTCTGCGCCAGCGAGGGAAACCGGTTCTCGAACACGACGACGTCGTAGTCGGCCTCGGGAATCTCGGTCGGCCGGCCCGGCGTCGACGGGCACAGCGGGCACAGGTCCGCCGGCGGCTTGTACGTCCGCGTCTGGCGATGAGCGGCGAGAGCCACCCACTCGCGGGTCAACGGGTCCAGCCGCACTTCGGACATCGGCTGCGTCGCGGGGAGGTCCCGCGTGTCCACCGCGACTCTCGGTGGCGCCTCAGCAGTGTCGTCGAAGTAGATGATCTCCCGGCCGTCCGCCAGCTTCCCCGCGGTACGCCTCACGCCAACTCCTCGCCGCTTCCTGGTACATGTGCCAAAACCAACTCACCGACCTGCTCGGTGAGGGCCGCGCGCGCGTCGTCCGACAGACCTTCGTCGGTCACGAGCACATGCGCCTCGTCGAGGTCCGCGATCGTGGAAATGCCCACGGTGCCCCACTTCGTGTGGTCCGCGACGACGACCACCCGCCCGGCGGCGTCGACGAGCGCGCGGTCCGTCTCACTCTCGTTGAGGTTCGGGGTGGTGAAGCCGGAGCGCTCGGCCATGCCGTGCACGCCCAGGAACACCACGTCGAGGTGCAGCGACCGCAACGCCTGCACGGCCACGGGCCCCACCAGCGCGTCGGACGGCGTGCGCACGCCACCGGTCAGCACCACCGTGCGGTCGGTGCGCCCGCTCTGCTGCAGCACGTCCGCCACGCGGATCGAGTTCGTCACGACGGTCAGGTCCGGGATGTCGTCCAGGAACCGGGCCAGCGTCCACGTCGTCGTGCCCGCGGACAGCCCGATGGCCGTTCCCGGGCGGACGAGTCCGGCCGCCAGCGCCGCGATCGCTTCCTTCTCGGGCAGCTGCCGCACCGACTTGGCCTCGAACCCGGGCTCGTCGGTCGAGCGCCCGACGACGGACGTCGCGCCGCCGTAGACCTTCTCCACCAGTCCGCGCGAGGCGAGCACGTCGAGGTCGCGGCGCACGGTCATGTCGGAGACGCCGAGCCGGACGACCAGGTCGCTCACGCGCACCGCGCCAGTCCGCTTGACCTCTTCCAGGATCACCGCTTGCCGTTGACGTGCCAGCACCTCACACCTCTTCCCTGAGGACGACGACGTCCCCGGCTCGCACGGTGAGGCGTCCGGAGACCTGCGTGCCGGACAACACGTCGACACCGGACGCCTCGATCTGCGCGTCGGTGTCGGTGTGGTTGACGGCGAAGAGCCACGATACGTCGCCCTTCCGCCTCACAAGCTCGATCTCGGAAGGCGACACCGCCACGCCCGCACCGGAAAGCGCGTTTTCCACCGTTCGGCGGAGACCGCTCCCATCAAGATCGCACGCCACGTACCACGCGACTCCGTTGCCGAACGCGTTGCGTGTCACCGCGGGCACGCCCGGCAACGGTCCGTCGGCGTAGGAGGCAACGATGTCAGCGGTCTTGACGTGCAGATGTTCCGTCCACAGCGCGGCAGTCGAGCCGTCGGTCAACGACGCGGTTTCGCCTTGCCGCAGTGGGAAGAACTCCTCCGACCACACGCCCAGGACGTCGCGGAACGCGCCGGGGTACCCGCCCAGCCGGATCCGGAGGTGTTCGTCGGCAACACCGGACAAGTACGTGACCACGACATGACCGCCGCCTGCCACGTAGTCGGCGACCACGGCGGCGTGCGCGTCGGACACCGCGTGGAACGCCGGCACGACGACCATCGAGTACGCCGAGAGGTTCGT
>JAVXWK010000210.1:0-9407 GCA_032230575.1 Pseudonocardiales bacterium
TCCCGCTGGCGGAGGGCGCCGCCAAGGCCGATCAGAAAATGATCGACTACAAGGTTCTCACCGGCATCGTCGTCGGTCTCGTCGCGGCAGTGCTGTGGCAGCGGTACCACCGGATCAAGCTTCCTCCGTACCTCGCCTTCTTCGGCGGCCGCCGGTTCGTCCCGATCATCACCGCGGGCGCGATGCTCCTCATCGGTGTCGTTCTCGGCCTGATCTACCCGTGGTTCGACCAGGGCCTCAGTGCGGTCGGCAAGTGGGTCACCGGCAGCACGATCATCGGTGCCGGTATCTACGGTTTCGTCAACCGCCTGCTGATCCCGCTCGGTCTGCACCACATCGTCAACACGTTCGTGTGGCAGGTCTTCGGCGACTACAACGGCTTCCACGGCGACTACAACCGGTTCCTGCACGAAGACCCCTCCGCCGGTACCTTCATGGCCGGTTACTACCCGATCTTCATGTTCGCGCTGCCCGCGGCGGCGCTGGCGATCTGGCAGACGGCCCTGCCCAGCCAGAAGAAGATCGTCGGCGGCCTGATGTTGTCCGCCGCCCTCACCTCGTTCCTGACCGGTGTCACCGAACCGCTCGAGTTCGCGTTCATGTTCGTCGCCAGGCCGCTGTACGTGGTCCACGCCGTCCTGACCGGCATCTCGATGGCGGTCACCAACGCGCTCGGCGTGCACCACGGCTTCTCGTTCAGCGCCGGTTTCATCGACTACGTGCTGAACTGGGGCATTTCGACCAACCCCTGGTTGATCATCCCGATCGGCCTGGTCTTCGCGGTGATCTACTACTTCTTGTTCCGCTGGGTCATCACCAAGTGGAACCTGAGGACGCCGGGCCGCGAGGACGACGAGTCACCAGAGGCCGACGAGAGCATCGTCGGTGTCGGCGACGGACCCGCGACGGCGACCGAGAGGCCCGTCAGGAACGAGAAGTAGCAAGCACAACCAGCTCTACCGGGAGGAACCATCATGGCCGAGCGACGGGTCACCGTGGCCAGCAAGGTCGGACTGCACGCCCGGCCTGCCGCACTGCTGGCGAAGGCCGCCGCCGACCAACCGGTGACGGTCACCATCAGCAAGGACGGCAGCGAACCCGTGGACGCGGCGAGTGTGCTGGGTCTGATGACCCTCGGCGCTATGCACGGTGACGAGGTGGTGCTCAGCGCCGACGGGGACGGAGCGGACGTCGCTCTGGACGCCATCGCCGAACTGATCACCACCGACCACGACGAGTGAGTCGTGTCCGGGCTGTGAGTGGCCCCCAGGCTTGTTCCTGAGGTCACTCACAGCCCACCCGAAGTGCAGGACGACACCCGCGGTCACGACGCCGGCCAAGGTCGACGGCGTGGCCTGCGGGTACGTCACCATCAGCCACACCCCGCCCGCGGCCAGCGCGGGAGGCACGACCAGCCCCGCGGTCCACTTGCGCAGCACCAGGAACGCGATGGTCGAGACCAGCAGCGCCGCGCCGAGCGTGTCGCTGAACCGGTGCCAGCCGAGCGACACCGTCTCCGCCGCCACCGCACCCGCGCCGAGCGCGCCGGGAACCGCGACCCACAGGGCGAACCTGCGCGGCACCGCCATGGTCACCGCGATCACCGACGCCACCGCGGCCGTCGCGTGTCCACTCGGGAAGCTGTTGTGCACCAGCACCGCTTCGTCGTCCAGCTCGGGCCGCACCAGCACGTAGAGCTTCAGCACCTGCGCGAGCAACACCGACCCGCCGAGCACCAGCAGCGGCGGAAAAGCCTTCTTGCGCGCTATCAGGATCACGAGGACGGCGGCGACGAGGATCGCCATGTCCACGTTGGACGCCCACGAGCGCTGCAGTGACAGTTCGGGCAACGCGGCGTTCTCCGCCTTCTGCCCGAACGACGTCCACACCAGCGCGAAGTACGTGAAGAGGAATCCCAGCAAGCTTCCGACCATGCGTTCGAGACTCCGCGTGCCGATCTATGGGAACGTCCACGCCATGTCATGGTTCCGCTACAGAACCGGCGGAGGTCCCGTCACCGTCCGATAATGGATCTCGTGGCGATGGTGTTGCTGGTCGAGGACGACCCGTCTGTGCGCGAAGGGCTCGGTCTGGCGTTGCGCCGCCAGGGACACGACGTCCGAGCAGCGGCAACAGGCGAGGAGGGCGTCGAACGACTCCGCGAGTCCCGTCCCGACATCGTGGTTCTCGACATCATGCTGCCGGGCATCGACGGCTTCGAGACGTGCCGCCGGATGCGCACGCAGGCCGAGGTGCCGATCATCATGCTCACCGCGCGCGGCGACGACTTCGACGTGGTCGCCGGCCTGGAGGCGGGCGCGGACGACTACGTGGTGAAGCCGGTCGAGCCGCGGGTTCTGGAGGCCCGGATCCGCGCGGTGCTGCGCCGGACCGTCGCCGAACCGTCCTCGGTGGAGCGGCACGGCTCACTGGTGATCGACCGCGCGGGTCTGCAGGTGCTGAAGAACGACGAGAAGGTCGCGCTGACGCCCACCGAGCTGAAGCTGATCCTGGAGTTGTCGCGCACGCCCGGCCGCGTGCTGACCCGGCAGCAGATCCTCGAAGCGGTCTGGGAGCACGACTACCTCGGCGACTCGCGGCTCGTCGACGCGTGCGTCCAGCGGTTGCGCGCGAAGATCGAGGACGTGCCCTCCGAACCCCGGTACGTCCACACGGTGCGTGGCTTCGGCTATCGCTTCGGCCCGCGATGAGGGCTCTCCTCCGCGGCTTGAGGCCGCGGTTGATGGCGGCGTTCCTGCTGCTGACCCTGTTGGGCGCGGTGGCGGCGGCGGGCGCCTCCTACGCGACCGCCCGCAACCTGCTCCTGGAAGACGCCCAGGACAGCTTCATGAACCCGCTGGTCAAGGACGTCCACGACTACGCGCCCCGGCTGACGGTGCCGCCGTCGCAACAGGACCTCGACGAATTCGCCTCCTACCTGCGCGGCACCGCGGTCATCGCCTACGAGGGGCTTCGCTCACGCGGCCCGGACATGTCCATCGTGCCGTCGGAGATGCGCGAGGCGTTGAAGACGAGCAAGACCGTGATCTGGCAGCGCCGCACGGACTTCGCCGAGCCGGTCGTGTTCGTCGGCATCCCGCTGCTGCGCGCCGGCGGCTCCCCCACGGGCGTCGAGGTGTGGGCCTGGACGTCCCTGGGCGGCCCTCAGCGCGCCATCGACAGCTTCGCGAAGGCGGCCTGGGTGGGCGTGAGCCTGGTGCTGCCCCTGGCCCTGGGGTTGGCGTTGTTCACGGCCCGGGGCGTCCTGCGCCCGGTCCGCCGCCTGGGCGACGCCGCACGCGCCCTCGGTTCGGGCCGCCTGGACACCCGTGTCGACTCGCGCGGCACCGACGAGCTCTCCGACCTGGCCCGCACGTTCAACAGCGCGGCCGAGCAGCTGGAGTCCTCACAAGCGGCCTCGCGCCGTTTCGTGGCCGACGTCTCGCACGAGCTCCGCACGCCTCTCACCGCCATGAACGCGGTGACCGCCGTGCTGGACGAGGACGCCGAGTCGTTGCCGGAGGACACCGCTGTCGCGGCCCGTCTGGTGTCCGCGGAGACCCGCAAGCTCACCCGCCTGGTCAACGACTTGATGGAGATCTCGCGCTTCGACGAGGGCCGCAACGAGCTGGTGCTCGACGAGTGGGACATCGGCACCGCCGTCCGCGACTCCCTGGCCGCGCGCGGCTGGTCCTCCTCGGTGGACGCTTCGCTGCCTCCCGGCGTGACGGGCCGGGTGGACCGCCGCCGTCTCGACGTGATCGTGGCCAACCTCGTCGGCAACGCCCTGAAACACGGCGGGGCCGGCGTGCGGGTGGTGCTGCGTCCTGGTGTCATCGAGGTGTCCGACAACGGCCCGGGCATCCCTCCGGACGCCCTCCCCCACATCTTCGACCGCTTCTACAAGGCAGACACGGCTCGCTCCCGTTCCGAGGGCAGCGGTCTGGGATTGGCGATCGCATGGGAGAACGCACGCCTGCACGGCGGCACCATCGAAGCAGCCAACGTGCCCACGGGCGGCGCGGTCTTCACCTTGCGCTTGCCCTGGTGATGCTCTCGGGTTGTGGTGTGCGGCCCACGCCCGTACTGACCGGCGCGGAAGCACCCACCGTGTCCTCGCACGAGCTGACGGTCTACCTGCTGTCCGCCAAGGGCAACGAGCTGGTGCGCCGGACCCGTGCCTACACCGGCACCGTGGACACCGCGACGGCGATCAACCTGCTGGTGGCCGGTCCGTCCGAGGAGGAGAAGAAGCTCGGGCTCACGACCGAGGTTCCTTCGACCTCATCGCGGGTGTACGCGGTGTCGAACCTGATCGTGCTGCCCGAGGACATGGTGGGGCTGACGAAGATGGCGCAGTTCCAGCTGTACTGCACGGCGGTCGCGAGCAGGGCCCGGCTGGAGGGCGTGCCGTTCTCGGGCGTCGAATGCCCTTAGCCACCCCGGGGCAGGCTGGAAGGGCGGGACGCACCAGCGGCCGTGGTGCTGCCGGTCAACCCCAGCGCCCGTGCGGAGTCCCCGGCGGACACCGTGCGTCCCGCCCACCGGTCCCCCTCGAGGCAAGGACACCGGCATGCGATGACTCCGGCCGATCGGCCATCGTCCGGAGCCAAACGAGTCATGTCCAGGCAACCACAAGACCCCGCACACCAGGAATTCCACAAGACCGGAAGTGGCCGAAAGTTACGAACTGCGAGCCGTCAGCTCGGCATCCAAAGCAGCCCGCATGACATCGCGCGGCGCGGCCTGGCCGGTGAACTGCTCCACCTGCCCGAAGGCCTGGTGCAGCAACATGTCCAGCCCGGTCGCCAGCCGCGCACCCGAAGCCTCGACCGCGAGAGCCACCGGCGTGGGCCACGGGTGGTAGATCACGTCCAGCACGTACGGAGCCTGAGCCACCGCGGCGGCCAGCGCAACCGTGGCCGAGGCGGGCACGGTCGACACCAGCACGTCCGAAGCAGCCGCCAGCGATCCCAGATCCACAGTGGACAGCGCCAGGACCTCGACCGCGATCCCGACCCGCCCGGCCGTCGCGACGGCCTCGGCAGCACGCGAAGGTTCCCGCACCACAAGGGAAACCGAGGAGATCCCCAGCGAGGCGAACCCGGCCAGCACAGCGGTGGCCGTACCACCCGCTCAGATCACCACGCCTCGAGAACCGCCGGTGAAACCCTTCTCCCGCAAGGCTCCCACCACACCGTCCACATCGGTGCAGTCCGCGTGCCACCCGGATTCGGTGCGCACCAACGTGTTCGCCGCACCCACAGCGGAAGCACGTGAAGTCACCGACGACGCCACCGCCAGGGCCGCGCGCTTCGTCGGCATCGTGCACGACAGTCCGACCCACTCCGGCCCCAAGGACGAGACCAGCGAGGCCACGCCGGACTCGGCGCACTCCAGGCGCGTGTACTCCCAGTCGAGGCCCAGCGCGGCGTAGGCGGCGTTGTGCAGCACGGGGGAAAGCGAGTGCTCGATCGGCGAGCCGATCACTGCCGCGCGACGCACTAGTAGATGCCGTCCCGCTGGGCCTTCTGATCGTTGGCGTTGTGCTCTTCGAACGTGGTCGCGAAGCACGACGTGCCGTCCTGCTGGCACTTCACGAAGTACATGATGTCGCCGCCCTCCGGCTTCAGCGCGGCCGCGACGGCCTGCTGCGACGGGGAGCCGATCGGCGTCGGCGTGAGGCCCTGGGTGAGGTACGTGTTGTACGGGCCGGGAGTGTCGCGGTCGGAGTCCGAGGTGCGGATGTGGGGCTGGTTGTTCTTGTAGTTGATGGTCGAGTCGAACTGCAGGGCCATCGGCTTCTTCAGGCGGTTGTAGATCACCTGGGAGACCTTGCTGAAGTCCTTCTCGATGGCTTCCTTCTCCACCAGCGAGGCCATGACCAGCACCTCGTACGGGCGGAAGCCGGTGTTCGCGGTGCCGCCGGGGATGCCGACGCCGGCCAACTTCTGGGCGGACGCGACGATGATGCCGCGGATCAGCTCGACCGCGCTCACGCCGGGTTTGACCTGGTAGACGCCTCGCATGATCAGGCCTTCGAGGCGGTACTGGGGCTCGGCGCGCTTCACGTCGGCCAGCGCCCAGTCCGGCACGCCCAGTGCGACCGGGTCGGTCTGCTCGGCCGCGGCCCTGATCTCGTCGACCGTCAGGCACTTCTTGGCGCCGTCCTTCTCCGTGCAGCTCGCGTCGGCGAGCTGGGAGTAGATGCCCTTGACGACCTTGTCGCCCACCTTGATGTCGGTGAGCTTGATGCCGCCGACGATCTGGACGGCCGGGACGCGGGTCTTCGGGTCGACCATCTTGGTCACGGCCTGCGCGCCCGACATCTTCGTCTTCATCAGGTAGAAGCCGGGCTGGATCGACGTCACGCGGGCGTCGGTCTTGCTGGCCTCGATGAAGGCGCGGGCGGAGGCGATGACGCCGTTGTCGTAGAGGGTGGAGGCGATGACGCTGACCACGTCGCCGTCCTGGACCTCGACGATGGCGTCGGTCTCACCGATGCCCTGGTAGTCGTCGTACGAGCCGATGCCGCGCAGCTCGCGGTAGCCGTAGTAGGCACCGCCCATGCCGGCGGTGAGGACGAGCGCGACGACGAGCCACAGGACCGTCTTCTTGCGCTTCTTCGCCTTGTCGCGGGCGCTGTTCTCACGCCTGTCGCGCTTCAGCGGACGTCGTTCGTCCACGTCGGGGTCGGTGAACAACCCGAGATCGTCGCTCACACCTCGTCCTTTCGGGCGGCCACAGAGCGTGCCCGTGCGTCCAGCCAAGACTGCAGGATCTCGACAGCGGCAGCCTGGTCGACCACGGCACGCTGCTTCTTGCCCTTCACACCGCGCTGCGCCAGCACCCGGCTCACCACGACCGTCGTCAGTCGTTCGTCGGTCAGCCGGACCGGCACGGGGGCGACGCGTCCGGCCAAGGCGGCAGCGTACGCGGTCGCCGCCTCGGCTGCCGGTCCGTGGCGCCCCGCCAGCGTTTTGGGCAGGCCGACCACGATCTCGACGACGTCATGCTCGGCCACGAGACGTACGAGCTCGGTGAGGTCCGAGCCGCGCTTCTCGTCACGTTGCAGGGTAACCAGCGGAGTCGCCAGAAAAGCACCCGGATCGCTGAGGGAGACTCCCACGCGAACCGATCCGACGTCGACGCCGAGCCTGCGTCCCAGGCCCGGATCGTCGACACCAGGTGAGTCAGCGCTGTTCAAGCACCTTGTCCAGTTCGTTGGTGAGGGCCGTGATGGCCTCGGGAACGCCGGCCGGGTTCGTGCCGCCGCCCTGGGCCAGGTCCGGCTTGCCGCCACCGCGGGCGGCGATGGCCGGGCCGAACACCGGGACGAGCTTGCCGGCGGCCAGGCCCAGGTCGCGGGCGGCGGCGGTGGTGGCGACCACGAAGCTCACCTTGTCGCCGTCGACCGAGAACAGGGCCACCACACCGGGCTTGTTGCCCAGGCGGTTGCGGACCTCGCCACCGAGCGTGCGCAGGTCGTTGCCCGACACGCCCTCCAGCCCCAGGGCCACGAGCGACAGGCCGCGCACGTCCAGGGCCTTGTCGGCGAGCGACCCGGCGTTGCCGAGCAGCTGGGCGGCGCGGACCTTCTCGAGCTCCTTCTCGGCGGCCTTCAGCCGGTCGACCAGGGACTCGATCCGCTCGGGCAGGCCCTCGGAGCCGACCTTGAGCATGTCGGAGAGGTTCTGCACGATGGCGCGTTCCTTGGCCAGGAACCGCATGGCCTCGATGCCGACGTAGGCCTCCAGGCGGCGCACGCCGGAACCGACCGACGACTCGCCGAGCAGCGTGATCGGGCCGATCTGCGACGAGTGCTCGACGTGCGTGCCACCGCAGAGCTCACGCGACCACGGGCCACCGATCTCGATGACGCGCACGGTCTCGTCGTAGGTCTCGCCGAACAGGGCGACGGCACCCAGCTCCTGGGCACCGGCCATGTCCGTGTAGACGATGCTGACCGGCAGGTCCTTGCGCACGGCCAGGTTCGAGACCTCTTCGATCTCGGAGCGGGCCTCGTTCGACAGGCCACCCGTCCAGGCGAAGTCGAGCCGCAGGTAGCCGGGCTTGTTGTACGAACCGCTCTGCAGGGCCGACGGGCCGAGCACCTGGCGCAAGGCGGCGTGCACGACGTGCGTGCCCGAGTGACCCTGGCGGGCACCGACGCGCCACTCCTGGTCGACGCGGGCCTCGACGTGCTCGCCCTCGCTGATCTCGCCGTTCACGACGCGCACCTGGTGCACCCACAGCTTGCGGGCGACCTTCTGCACGTCGAGCACCTCGAGCTCGGCGTTGCCCGTGACGATCGTGCCGGCGTCGGACTCCTGGCCACCGGACTCGGCGTAGAGCGGCGTGCGGTCGAGGACGACCTCGACGATGTCGCCTTCCTTGGCGCTGCGGACCCGCTGACCGTTGAGCACGATGCCGCGCAGCGTGGCCTCGGAGGCGAGCTCGGTGTAGCCGGTGAACTCGGTCGGGCCCTGCTCCAGCAGCTCGCGGTACACGCTCTGGTCGCCGTGGCCGGTCTTCTTGCCGGCGGCGTCGGCCTTGGCGCGGGCGCGCTGCTCGGCCATCAGCTTGCGGAAGCCGTCCTCGTCCACTGAGAGGCCGGCCTCGGAGGCCATCTCCAGCGTGAGGTCGATCGGGAAGCCGTACGTGTCGTGCAGCTGGAAGGCCTTGTCACCGGGCAGCGTGGCGCGGCCGTCGGCCTTCACCTCGGCGGCGGCACCCTCGAAGATCCGCGAACCGGCGTCGAGCGTGCGCAGGAACGTGTCCTCCTCGGCCTTCACCACCTGCTGGATGCGGGCGAAACCGCTGACCAGCTCGGGGTAGGCCTCACCCATCGAGTCGCGGACGACCTCGGCGAACTGCTGCAGCACCGGCTCGTTGATGCCCAGCAGGCGCGACGAGCGGACGATGCGGCGCAGCAGGCGGCGCAGCACGTAACCGCGGGCCTCGTTGCCGGGCGTGACACCGTCGCCCACCAGCAGCACACCGCTGCGGGCGTGGTCGGCGATCACGCGGAAGCGCACGTCATCGACGTCGTTGTCGCCGTACTTGCGGCCCGACAGCTCCTCGGCCTTGGTGATGACGGCGCGCACGAGGTCGGTCTCGTAGACGTTGTCGACACCCTGCAGCAGGTAGGCGACGCGCTCCACACCCATGCCGGTGTCGATGTTCTTGTTCGGCAGCGACCCGATCGGCTTGTGGCCCTCCTTGGGGCTCAGCTCGCCGCGGACGTCCTGCATGAAGACGAGGTTCCAGATCTCCAGGTACCTGTCCTCGTCGACAACCGGGCCGCCCTCCTTGCCGTAGGCGGGGCCGCGGTCGAAGTAGATCTCCGAGCAGGGGCCGCCGGGACCGGGCACGCCCATGTCCCAGTAGTTGTCCTTGCCGTCACG
>JAVXWK010000241.1:0-7591 GCA_032230575.1 Pseudonocardiales bacterium
TGGCACCGATCGCACACGACGCTGGTACCCCGCTGTCAGGCCCTGTCAGTCACCACTCGGCACTGTCACCATTCTGCTAAGGCGCCGTCGTCGTGCCGCCAGATCGGCGAGCGCCACGAGTGCCCGATCTCGGCGGCCCGGCGCACCGCTGCCTCGTCGACCTCCACGCCCAGCCCGGGTCCGGTCGGCCGGGCGATCCAGCCGTCCACGACCCGCACCGGCGCCATGTCCACCAGGTAAGCCGGGTCGGTGCCGTTGTAGTGCATGCCCACGCTTTGTTCCTGGATCAGGAAGTTCGGCGTGGTGAACGCGACCTGCAGCGACGCCGCCAGCGAGATCGGCCCAAGTGGACAGTGGGGTGCGATCGAGGCACCGTAGATCTCGGCCAGCGAACCGATGCGGCGCAGTTCGGAGATGCCGCCCGCGTGCGACGGGTCCGGTTGCACGACCGCCACACCCGCGTCCAGCACCGGCTTGAACTCCCAGCGCGAGAAGAGCCGCTCCCCCGTCGCGATCGGCACGGTCGAGGCGGCGACCACCGAGGCCAGCACCTCGGCCGGGAGCTCGGGCAGGACCGGTTCCTCGACGAACATCGGCTGCACCTCTTCGAGCATGCGTACCAGACGTCGTGCCATGGCAGGGGAAACGCGGCCGTGGAAGTCGATCGCCAGCTCGCCTTGCGGTCCCAGCGCTTCGCGGGCCTGCCGCGCGCGTTCCAGCACGGCCTGAGCCTCCGCGGGCGAGGCGATGGGGCGCATCTCGGCCGTGGCGTTCATCTTCACCGCCGAGAAACCCTGCGCGACCTGCTCCGCCACCGCGTCGAACACGCCGTCGGGCCGGTCGCCGCCCACCCACGAGTAGGCACGCACACGGTCGCGAACCGGGCCACCCAGCAGTTCGTGCACGGGTAAGCCGCGTGCTTTGCCCGCGATGTCCCACAGCGCGTGGTCGTAGCCGGAGAGCGCCGACGACAACACCGGGCCGCCGCGGTAGAAGCCGCCGCGGCGCAGGACCTGCCACAGGTCCTCGACCCGCAGCGGGTCCTGGCCGATGACCAGCTCGGAAAGCTCGTGGACGGCCGCGCGAACGGTTTCCGCCCTGCCCTCCACCACCGGCTCACCCCAGCCGGTCACCCCCTCGTCCGTGCTCACCTTCAGGAACAACCAGCGGGGCTCGACCAGGAACGTCTCGACCGCCGTCACCTTCATGAAGAGTCCCCCGTAAGAGCGAGCCGCAGATCTGGATCCGGACGGCGGCTGCTAATTTGTGAATGGTGTGTGGTGGTCACGTGAAGCGGACATTCAAGTATCGCTTCTATCCGACCGAGTCTCAGGCAGCGGAACTGTCGAGGACGTTCGGTTGTGTCCGCAAGGTCTACAACCTGGCATTGCAGGCGCGCACAGAAGCGTCGGAACTGCACAGGAAGCTTGTCGGCTATGACGCCACGTCGGCGATGCTGACCGCGTGGAAGCGCAGTGAGGAACTCGCGTTCCTCAGCGAGGTGTCGTCGGTGCCGTTGCAACAGACGCTGCGGCATCTCCAGTCCGCCTTCGCCAACTTCTGGTCGAAACGTGCCCAGTACCCACGCTTCAAGTCGCGCAAGAAAGCGCGTGCCAGCGCCGAGTACACGCGGTCGGCTTTTCGCTGGCGCGGCGGTGAACTGACGCTGGCGAAGATGGCCGAGCCTCTGGACATTCGATGGTCCCGTCCTCTTCCGCAGGAGATGGTGCCGTCGACCGTCACGGTGTCGCGGGACGCAGCCGGACGCTGGTTCGTGTCGCTGCTGTGCCAGGACTCCGGTGTGGTGCCGTTGCCCACTACTCGCACAGCTGTGGGCATCGACGTCGGTCTCGATCGCCTTCTCGTGCTCTCGACGGGCGAGACGATCGCCAATCCCCGGCACGAACGCCAGGACCGGCGCGCCCTTGCCCATGCCCAGCGAGCGTTGTGCCGCAAGCAGATCGGCAGCAAGAACAGGACCAAAGCGCGCATCAAGGTCGGTCGCGTCCACGCCCGGATCGCGGACCGGCGCGCCGACCATCTGCACAAGATCACTACTCGGCTCGTGCGTGAAACCCAAACGCTCGTGATCGAGGACCTGGCCGTGTCCAACATGGTCAGCAACCGCCGCCTGGCCCGCGCGATCAGTGACGCGGGTTGGCGGCAGTTCCGGCAGATGCTGGAGTACAAAGCGGCGTGGTACGGGCGGGACCTGATCGTGGTGGATCGCTGGTTCCCGTCCTCCAAGCTGTGCTCGGTCTGCGGCACGCTCGCAGCGGACATGCCGCTTCGTGTGCGCACGTGGACCTGTTCCTGCGGCGCGCACCACGACAGAGACGTGAACGCCGCACGCAACATACTGGCCGCTGGGCTGGCGGTGACAGTCTGTGGAGCCGGTGCAAGACCTCAACGGAACACTCCGGGCGGGCAACTGGCGACGAAGCAGAAAGCCCTGCGACGTGAGCCGTAGGAATCTCTCTCGTTCAGAGGAAGAAGAAGTCAAGAACTGTCCTTTGCCGCGGACCAGCCGCCGTCGACCAGAATCTCCGCGCCCGTCACGAACGACGCCCCCGGAGACAACAGAAAACCGATCACCGAGGCCACCTCGGCCGGGTCGCCCAGACGACCGGCCGGGGTGGCTCGGGCACTGCGTTCCCGATCCTCTTGAGACACCCGGTCCCATGCCGCTGTCAGCACGGGACCGGGGAGTACCGCGTTGACCCGGACGTGCGGCGCGTACTCGACGGCGAGCTGGCGGGTGAGAGCCACCAGCCCGCCTTTCGTGGCCGCGTACGCGCCGTGTCCCGGGATGCCGAAGTGCGCGTGCACCGACGACACGAGCACCACCGAGCCGTTGCGCTGCCGCAGTGACGGCAGGCAGGCTTGGAGGCCGTGGAACGCGCCGCCGAGGTTGACCGCGAGCTGGCGTTCCCACTCGGCGGGCGTGGTCTGGTCGAGAGGTTTGACCTGCACTGTGAACGCGTTGCTCACCAACGCGTCCACACCGCCGTCGCTCAGCTCGACCGCCCGGCGCCACGTCTCCGGGTCGCTGACGTCCCCACGAACGGCGACGTCACCCGCGATGTCGACGCCGATCACCCGGTACCCGTTGTCGGTCAGGTGTTGTGCCGTGGCGGCACCGATTCCCGCTGCCGCACCCGACACCACCGCGCACTTCATGGTTCTCCTAGAGCTTCTGCCGGTAGACCTTGTTGTCCGGCCCGCGCACCACTGTCCACGCGGAGCCGTCGGGTCCAGCAGTAGCACCGACGGCGCCGACGAGCGAGTTGCTCGGGAACTCGCCGCGCTTGAACCAGCCGCCCCACGCGCCGTCCGAGCGGTTGACCTGCCAGAGCGTGTAGTCGCCGGCCCGCGCGAACAGGTAGATCCGGTCCTGGTACTCGACCATCGTCGGGCTGCCGGAGATCACGCCACCGAGTGACGTCCATTCGCCTGAGCCGACCGGCCGCACCCACACGCTGTCGTCCGCTGTCCGCACGGCCACGTACCCACCGGCCACGCTCGGGCGGCCGTAGATCGGGGCATCACCAGGTGCACCCAACGAGGTCCACGTGCCATTGAACTGCCAGACCTCGCCGTCGGCGCCGCGGGCGACGATCGTGCCGTCCGCGCTGACGGCCGGAGCGTCGGTGAGCGTGCCGCCGAGCTTCTTCCAGTCGTTCCACCGTCCGTTGTGGAGGGTGCGCTGCCAGGCGCGGTTGTCGATGCCGCGAACCGTGACCTCGACGTCGGAGCCCACGGTCCGCACGGCGGGCTGACCTTGGATCGACTTGCCCAGGCTCGACCACTTGCCCCCGCGCAGCATCTTCAGCTCACCGCCGGTGCTGCGCTCGAACACCAGAGCCTCGTCGCCGACGCGGGCGATCGCGGGTGAGGCGGTGGCGTTGTCGCCGACGGCCTCGCCGGGCACGAGGTCGGTGCCGCGCAGCTTGAACATCGCGGTGCCGTGTGCGGGAATCGTGACCGTGTACTTGTCGGCCACCGTGCCGCGGTCGGCGCGAGCCCGCAGGTCGCGCACTGAAACGTTGCCCTTGAGACCGGCGTCGGCGAAGTTCAGCGTCATCTCGGCCGGGACATCACGGCGGTTCAGCAGCACGACGGAGCGCTCGCCCTTGCGGGACAACACCTTGCTGTAGGTGTCGGTGTCACCGGTCGACGCGACGCGCACGCCCTGGATCGCGAGCGGGTCCTGGTCGACCGCGAGGATCTCGGGGTTCTTGAGTGTGCTGATCATCGACGGCGGCAGGGTGCGCGGGTCCGAGCCGATGATGAGCGGAGAGGACATCTGGGCCCACATCACGAACTGCGAGGTGGACTCCTCCTCGTTGAGCTCGTAGGTGCCCTGCTGCGTCTTGCGCATCGGGATCAGGTAGTCCGGGTCGTTGTAGTGGCCCGGTCCCTGCGCCTCGGGGTGATACGCGTTGCGGTCCATGTTGCGCAGCACGTCACGCCAGATGCCCTCGTACGGCGTGCCGAACGCGACGTCCGTGCTGGTGCGCCACGAGTCGGCGTACAGCGGCCCGAACGTGTAGGAGATGCCCGCGACCTGGTCCGGCGCGTGCGGGACGCCCCACTCGTCGGTGACCGGGTTGCACAGGTTGAGGACCATCGGCCGGCCGGCCTTCCGCACGGCCTTCGAGAAGTCCGCGAAAGCCTGCGCGGGCTTGAGGTTCGCGAAGATCCCGCACAGGAAGTCGATCTTGATGGCGTCGAACTTCCAGTCCGCGAACCTGCGAGCGTCCTTCTCGTAGTAGCCGCCACCGCTGCCGGCCGCGCAGTGCTCGCCGTCGGACGGGCCCGCGTCGGTGTAGATGCCGGCCTTGAGCCCCTTGGCGTGCAGGTCCCGCACCAGCTTCGGGAAGCCGCCTGGGAACTTCGCCGGGTCCTCGACCAGGTTTCCCACAGCGTCACGGGGAGTCGGCGCGTTCCAGCCGCCGTCGATCCACACGATGTTGTAGCCCGCGTCGCGCAGGCCGCTGCTGACGAGGTGGTCCGCGACACCGCGGATGTCCTTCTCGTTCGGCGCACCGAGGCCGAAATACGTGTTCCACCCCATGTACGGGGTCCTGGCGACACCACTGTCGTAGTAAGTGGGCGCCCCCTGGTCGTCACCGGCATAAGCAACGGGCGACGCAACTAAGGACATCAAGGCGATGGCCAACGCGACTCTGCGAACGGACATGCAGGGAGCCTACAATAATTCGTAATTTATGTGTAGTAGTCTGACGACGTGAGCTACCGCTACGAAATCACCCAGGCAGTCGTGCGGCAGGGCATCATCGCGATCATCCGCACCCAGGACGCCGACTCCGCCGTCAAGGCCGCTGTCCCACTGCTGGACGCGGGGCTGACGTCGCTGGAGATTCCGCTGACGAACCCGCAAGCGCCCCAGGCGATCCAGCACCTGCGAGAGTCCTATCCGGACGCGACCATCGGTGCGGGTTCCGTGCTGGACGAGGCGTCCGCGGTGGCCGCGATCCGTGCTGGAGCCCAGTTCCTGGTGGCACCGAACCTGGAACTGTCAGTGATCCGGGCCGGACATCGTTACGGTGCAGCGGTATTGCCCGGGGCAGGGACGGTCTCCGAGGTCGTGCAGGCCCTGGAGATGGGCGCGGACGCGGTGAAGGTGTTCCCCGCGCCGACGCCTCAGTGGGTGAAGGACGTACTCGCTGTGCTGCCGTACGCGCCGCTGGTGCCGACGGGCGGGGTGGCGCCGGCGGACGTACCGAACTGGCTTGCCGCAGGCGCTGTGGCGTGCGGGGTCGGGTCGGCCCTCGCCCGCACGCCACTTGACGAGATCAAGGCTCTTACACGGGCTTGAGGACGACGATTTCGGCGTCATTCGCCGCCGACCAGTTCAGCGGCAGGCCGACGTGGGTCAGGTGCGCGGCCGAGTAGACCTCACCGTCCTCATCCACATAGGACTGCTCGGCCAACCCCTTCAGCTTCACCCTCGATGATCGACCAGGCACAGTCGGCACACCGGTCAGCTGGCCCGTGTTCCAGGCCAGCACCACGACACGGTCAGTTCCGGAGTACTGGATCGCGTCGTTCAGCAGGTGGACCTCGCCGCTGTGCACGACCTCGCGGATGTCCTTGTACCGCTTGATGAGCACGGCGGCTTCCTCGCGTTCGTCCCGCGACCAGTGCCGGACGTCGGCGCCAATCCCCAGCACGCCGGCCATCGCGAGCACGAAGCGGAACTTCAGCGAGCGCGGGCGGGCGTCGAACACGCCGGGCGCGTCGGTCACCCACGACGACATCAGGTGCGGGGCGTGCATGTGCAGGAAGCCGTGCTGGATCTTCAGCCGGTCCAACGGCGCGGTGTTGTCGCTGGGCCACACCACGTCCACACGGCCCGTGGTGGCCAGGTCCGTTCGGCCGCCGCCGCCCGCGCAGCCTTCGACCAGCACGTGCGGGTGTTTCGAACGCAGGTGGTCCAGGACGCGCCAGTAGTTGCGGACGTGGGCGTTGTCCAGCGAGCCCGCGCGTTCGGTGGCCGGGCGGTTCATGTCCCACTTGAGGTAGCTGATCCGGTAGTCGGTCAGCAGCCGGTCCAGAGTGGACACCACGAACTCGTAGACCTCGGGCAGGCCCAGGTTGAGCAGCAGCTGGTTGCGGATCAGCGTCGGCTCGCGGCCCTCGATCCGGTACACCCAGTCCGGGTGCTCGGCGTAGAGCTGCGACTTCGGGCTCACGCACTCCGGTTCGACCCACAGGCCGAACTCCAGGCCCATCCCCCGCACGTCCTCGACGAACGCGCCGAAGTCCGGCGACTCCGGGTACCAGTCGCCGAGCCCGCCGGTGTCGTCGTGACGGCCGACGAACCAGCCGTCGTCGACCACGAACAGCTCGACGCCGATCTCGGCGGCGACGGCAGCCAGTTCGCGTTGCTTGGGCAGTGAGACCTCGAAGCCCGTCGCCTCCCACGAGTTGTAGAGGACCGGCTTGCGGGCGGGCCTGGAACGCAGGCGGTCGTAGGCGTGCCAGACCTGCGCGAGGCCTTCCGCCGAGTAAGCCAATGCGAGTTCGGGTGTCGAGAACGTCTCCCCCGGCTCGACCACGACCGGGCCGAGCATTCCGGCACGCACGCGCGTGAGCCCGGAAGGCTCGACCTCGGCCGTGATCTCCCAGGAGCCGGACCACGCCAGCGACACACCCCACGTGTCGTCCACGGACAACCAGGGCGCGTAATTGTGCCCGGGAACGCCGTAGGAGCTGCCGATCCGGAACCCGCCCGCGGGGAGGGTCACGCGGTCCAGCTGGAACTCGCGTGCCCACTCACCGTGCAGAAAGGACAGTCGTGGGCTGCGCACCGGCAGGCACACGCCCGCCGAACCGATCCGGTCGAGGTGCAACGACTCACCGGAGGTGTTGGTGAGCTCGACCCACCGAGACAGCACGTCCACCGCGGTTTCAGGGCGATAGCAGAGGACGGCGCGGAGTCCGGCGACAGCATCGACGAACGCCAGCCGCAGCACGCCGTCAGCTTCGACAGCGCCGTCGAACGTGAACCACGAGTCGCCAGGAAGCTCCAGGTCGGCACCGGTGAACGGACGCCGGCCCCGCG
>JAVXWK010000255.1:0-8194 GCA_032230575.1 Pseudonocardiales bacterium
AGGCACCGAGGGCCAGGACCAGGGCGAGAACGGCGAATCGGCTCACATCCGAGAACTACGGACGCGGAACGCCAGCAGTTCAGCGCCCTGCCTCACTTGAAGCTGCAGGACCTCAGAACGCGAGTGACAGCTCGCTGATCCCCGTCACCACATGAAGACCAGCCTCAGCAAGGAGACGACCAGCACGAACGCGGGCACCAGCAGCAGGACCTTGCCGTACACGGCGAGCATGTGGCTGTTGATCCGCGGACCCATCGCCCGCTTGCGCACCCCGAGCTGCCGCATCCCCGCCTGCACCGCGCGGGCCACGTAGAACACGGCCGCGCCGTACTTGTTCTTCTCCCCGGGAAACGGCCCGACGGGCTGCACGCGCGGAGTCCAGTCATCGTCGAACACGACGACGTGGGACGTCCACTTGCCTGGCACCGCAACGACTTGAGCGGGCTTCGGCAGGTGGGCGTCCAGCCGTTCGGCGAGATCCGGCCGGTCGCCGGGGATCAGCAGGACGAGCTTGCGCGGCGGCTGGGCCTGCGCCTGGTCGACCTCCCACCACACCCCGTCGCCGTCACCGAGTCGCAGCACGATCAGCTGCGAGAACTCCATCAGGTGCAGCACACCGGACTGCCAGTCGTCGCCCGGCAGGTAGAACCGCGCCGCGCCGAGGTGTGGCAGCCGCTCACCCGGCCTGCCCACCGCGACAACAGGTCCGAACGCCCTCAACGCGCCGATGAGGTGCTCCTCGCGCGAGTGGATGCTCAGCAGCCCGGACGCCAGCGCGCCTGGCAGCTCGTCGACGACCGCCGCCTCCGGGTCGTCGCCGAAGCCACGCAGGTACAGCACGGGTTTGCGCCATTCGGCCCGCAGCGTCTGCGCCGCGCTCTTCGCGGATCTCGGCCGCGAGTGCCTGAGCACGAAGTACGCGACCGGCAACGCCACGGCTCCGCCCGCGAGCAGAATTCCCCGTGCGGCCCAAGGAAGTTCGTTGGCGCGGGTCGACGCGACCAGCGCGAAGAACCCGGACACCATGAGCGTGTAGCCGATCCCGCTCACCACCAGGAACACCGGGCGCCGCCACCGCGGTTGGGGCGGCACGAACCGGTTGACCACCTCGACGACGTGTGCGTTCGCGGTGCGTCGCTTGCGCCTCAACACCAACGCGCCCACGGTCAGGATCGCGCCGATCACCAGCCACGGCACCGCACGTCCCCACGCCGCCGCGGACTCGTCGTCCAGCGCCTTCAGGTCTTCGGCGACCTTCGCGTCCACGTCGTCGGAGAACCGGCGGGCGAGGTCGTACTCGCCGTCCTCGGCGGAGTCCGCGGCCAGCGAGATCGAGGCACGCGACCGGCTGCTGGAGGGGGCGTGCTCGGTGAACCACCGGTAGATGTCGTAGGCGCGCGGGGCATCGCCACGATCCAGGGCCTCGCGGAACGCGGAGACCTGGGCGGGCGCGTCGTGAAACGCCGTGGCCTCGCGCAGGTCGATGCCCGCTGTGATGGCCAGCAGCAGCGCGACATAGCCGACGACGGCCGCGCTGGCCGTGACGAGCCGGTTCAGCGTTCGCACGCCGTCATCTGATCACGGTGTGGACGGCGTCGACCGGCAGCTTCGCGCACGAACACCCTTATGGCCGTGTGATCGCCGCCAGCATCAGCTCGCGGATCTCCGTCGCGATCTCGTCCACCGCGAGCGGCGGCTCGTGCGCCTGCCACTCCCGCAGCAGCCCCGTGATCGCCCCGACCAGCGCGATCGCCGTCAGCCGGTACGACCTCCGCGGCGCGACACCGGCGGCGGCCGCTCGCAACGCTTCCGACTCGATGAACTCCGCCCACGTGTTCACCCACCGCACGTGCTGCTGCTCGATCTCCGCGTTGATCCCGACGGCCTCCACGTAGTTGAGGCGTGGCGCACGGGGATCGGCCGTCACGGTGCGCACGAAGACGTCCAGCAGCGTGGTGACGCGCGTCTCGACGTCGGCGGTCTCCAGCTCGGCCAGCGCCGTGCGGACCTCGGTGAACGCCGTGGCGTTGATCAGGTCGTGCAGCTCGCGGAGCAGGTCCTCCTTCGAACCGAACTCCTCGTAGAAGTTCCGCGTGGAGACCCCGGCCTCCGTGCACAGCTCGGTGATCCTGGTGGCCGCGAAGCCGGTGGTGGTGAACAGCGCCAGACCGGCCTGCAGCAGCTTCGCCCGGCGGTCAGCTCTGCGCTGCTCGGGTGATACGCCACCGTAGGCACGGGCCACTGGAGGTGCTCCAATCTGGTAACTCGGGTTGTCAGATTACGTCGGCGCAACCTCGCGCGCACCCCAGGCGTCTAGACCTTTACACGGGGACTCAGCTGCCGGTCGCGCTCTTCTCGAGCGCCGGGCAGCCACCGGTGGCGTAGCGGGTGTCGTACTCGAAATGCCACTGCTCGTTTTCGTAACGGCGGCACCAGCCGAGGGTGCTGCCGTTTTTCTCGACCCATTGTGCCGATTCGATCGGCTGGATGTCGACGGCATATCCGTGCACGTGCGCCGAGCGGTCCGGCGGGTTCAGCACATAACGGGACGCGAGTTCTTCGGTGCCGAACTTCTCGACCGCCTCGTCGAACTCCTTCCGCTGCTGCTGACGGCTGCGCTTGCCGTCGTTCAGGCAGAGCTGAACGCGCTGCTCAGACGCCTTGCTGCGGAGTGACTTCCACGCCTGCAGCACCTCGGGCCGCATGCCGTCAGGCGCCTCGTCCAGGTAGCGGGCGTCGATCGGGCACTTCGGTCCGTCCGGCGGTCCGGGCACTTCCTCGAGAATCGCGAGCGCCTTTCCGGGATGCCGGTCGAACACGAGCGTCAATCTGCCCAGGTAACCCAGCGCGGCGCCGGTGGAAACCACGAGTGTGACGATCAGCAGCACGCCGAACACGACGCGTCTGGAGGTCTTGGACATGATTTCGATAATACGTGCGCCCGCAACGTCGTCTGTCAGCAACCCGTAACAGTCCTTCGGCAGCTGTGTCGCGGTGAACGTGTCGCAGCACACAGCCGTTCGGCCCAATCATGCTTTCGGCGGAGTGCGTGAATGTGATCGGTGAACGTTTCCTGGCCCCTTTCGCGACGGCGAAACATGATGGCAACATCTGCGTCGGCCGAGAACCGGCCCGTTTTTGTGAGGTCTCAGGAGGACCGCTTTCATGTCCGGCCGCATTCTTGCGTTCGTTGCAGTGCTCGTCTCGCTTCTCGCCTTCGCAGGCACCGCCCAGGCAGCCCCGGCTCAACACCGGGGAACCGCTTTGGTGCTCACCGTCCAGTACTCGGACGTCGAGGACAACGCCTTCAAGGCAACCGTCCTGACCTGCGAACGAGGCGACAACCATGCGCGCAGGGCCCTCGCCTGCGCGACGCTCGCCTCCGCTGGTGCCGACCTGCGGGCCATGCGGTCCGATGACCGCGCCTGCACGTTCATCTACGCGCCGGTCGAGGTGTCCATGTTCGGCTTCTGGCGCGGCGAGCCCGTGTCACAGGTGCGGACCTATCCGAACTCGTGCGTCATGCTGGCGCACACCGGTGCGGTGTTTGATTTCTAGCACCGGAAAATAATGTGCAGCGGGGCGCGGCAGGGGCGCTCCGCTGCACATTTTCTTGTCGGCGAAATGGGTGTTGGGCCGAATGGCGGCCCGGGCGCCGCGCGTGCGAAGGTGTGATCATGGCCGCCATCTCGCGCTTCCCGCTGCTGTCCTGGACGACCATCACCCCCGTGCTCGGCGTGCTGCTGCTCGCCCTGGCCTGGGGGCGTGACCTCGCACCCACGCTCGTCGCACTGGTCGCCGTCGTGCTCGCCGCGACCGTGCTGGCCGCCGTGCACCACGCCGAGGTCGTCGCGCTGCGGGTGGGGGAGCCGTTCGGGTCCCTGGTCCTCGCGGTCGCGGTCACGATCATCGAGGTGGCCCTGATCGTCACGCTGATGGTGTCCGGCGGGCCCGAAGCGTCTTCCCTCGCACGCGACACGGTGTTCGCCGCGGTCATGATCACCACGAACGGCATCGTCGGCATCGCCTTGCTGCTGGGCGCTTTGAAGCACGGCACGACGTTGTTCAACGCGGAGGGCAGCGGCGGCGCGCTCGCCACGGTGATCACGCTCGCCACCCTCACGCTGGTGCTGCCGACGTTCACGACCAGCACGCCCGGCCCCGAGTTCTCCGGCCCGCAACTCGCGTTCGCCGCGCTCGCTTCCCTTGCCCTGTACGCGATGTTCGTGTTCACCCAGACCGTCCGGCATCGCGACTTCTTCCTCCCGGTCACCGAGGACGGCGTGATCGAGACCGAGGAACACGCCGATGCGCCGTCCGCCAAGGCCGCGCTGGCATCACTGGGCTTCCTGCTCGTCGCGCTGATCGCCGTGGTCGGCCTCGCGAAGATCGAGTCACCGGCGATCGAGGCCGGCGTGCGCGCGGCAGGGTTCCCGCAGTCGTTCGTCGGCGTCGTGATCGCACTCCTGGTGCTGCTGCCCGAGACCATCGCCGCCGCGCGGGCCGCGTTGCGCGACCGCATCCAGACCAGCCTCAACCTCGGCTACGGCTCGGCGATCGCGAGCATCGGTCTCACCATCCCGACCATCGCGCTGGCCACGGTGTGGCTCGACGGCCCGCTGATGCTCGGCCTCGGCCCGACGCAGATGATCCTGTTGCTGCTCACGGTTCTGGTCAGCGTCCTGACCGTCGTGCCCGGTCGCGCGACGAGGCTGCAGGGCGGCGTGCACCTGGTGCTGCTGGCCGCGTTCCTGTTCCTCGCCGTGAACCCGTAGGTCGCGTCCTCGCCTTCCCTCAAGGTGTGAATCCATAAAGCCGAAGAGCCTATTGCGGCGTTACGACGTTCGGTCCTACATTGCGGTAACGCCGGTTACCACAAAGGGGTCCACTGATGCAGCTCCGTGCCGTGCTCGCCGCCGTTCTCCTGTTATCCGCCCTGGTCGCACCCGCTGAAGCGGCCGCGCCGGGCGATCTGGTCAGCAGCAGGGAGGTGGCGTGGCATCCGGAGCCGCTCCGA
This sequence comes from Pseudonocardiales bacterium, assembly GCA_032230575.1. Taxonomy (GTDB): domain Bacteria; phylum Actinomycetota; class Actinomycetes; order Mycobacteriales; family Pseudonocardiaceae; genus Lentzea. Next base: position 5,018 of record JAVXWK010000255.1, read on the forward strand.
CTCCTGCCCGCCCCGGTCAAGGCCTACGACATCCGCTACACCTCGACGTCCGCGACCGGCACGAGCAACGTCGTGTCCGGCATGGTGCTCGTCTCGCCGCTGCCCTGGAACAACGGCCCGCGCCCGATCGTCGCCTACGCGATGGGCACGCAGGGCATGGGCGACCAGTGCGCGCCGTCGCAGCAGCTGCAGAACGGCACCGAGGTCGAGATCGCATTCCTCGCGCAGGCCATGTTCAACGGCTGGGCGGTCGCCGTCACCGACTACGAAGGCCTTGGCACGCCAGGGGATCACACCTACGCGGTGGCCCGCTCGGAAGGCCGTGCGCTGCTCGACGTGGCACGGGCGGCTCAGGCGATTCCCGGCCTGTCCGCGGACGCCCCGGTCGGCGTTTTCGGGTACTCGCAAGGTGGTCAGGCCGCGTCGGCCGCCGCCGAGCAGTGGAAGTCTTATGCGCCTTCGCTGAACGTCGTCGGTGTCGCGGCCGGTGGTGTGCCGGCCGACCTGAACGCGGTCGCGAAGTTCAACGACGGCAACGCCGGCTCGGGCCTGGTGTTCGCGGCGGCCGCCGGGTATGCCGCGGCCTATCCGGAACTGCCGCTGTCGTCGCTGCTCAACGCCCGCGGCAAGCAGGTCATCGACCAGATCCGCAGCTCCTGCGTCGCCGAGATCGCCCTCGTGGCACCGTTCACGCGCCTGAACTCGCTGACCACCGAGCCGGACGTCATCCAGAACCCGTTGTGGCAGAACAGGTTGAAGGAGAACACGCTCGGCTCGGTCAAGCCGGCCGCGCCCATCTACCTCTACCACGGCACGCTCGACGAGCTCATCCCGTTCAGCGTCGGGCAGAAGCTGCGCTCGCAGTGGTGCTCACTCGGAGCTGACGTGCAGTGGACAGCGCTTCCGTTGCTGGGACACGTGAGCGCGGTCAGTGCGTGGGGCACGAACGCTCTCAACTGGCTGGGTGACCGCTTCGCCGGGAAGGCCACGCGTCCTAACTGCTGATGATCGCGGCGGCCAGGGCGGGGAACCAGGCCACCGGGGCGAGGAAGCCGTGTGCGAGCAGCAACGGCTTCCTCGCCGCCGCCTTCGCTGCCTGGAAGTAGGCGATTCCCGGCGTGTCGGGGTTGCGCTTGCGCCAGCCCTTCGTCATCAGGGTGTCGCCGAAGGCGTTGTGCAGGGTGAGGATGCCGAACCCGATCCACGCCAGCAGGGCCGAACCCGCTGCCATGAACCCGATCCAGACGCCGAGTCCGACGAACGCGGTCGTCAGGTGGTAGTAGGCGAGGGGTGGCACGTGTCTTCGCGCCCGGAGCACGCCCGCCAGGATCGTCAGGCCCACCAGGATGTTGAGCACCCAGCCCACCAGGGCGATTGTCGCTGTCATGGTTCGACGGTACTACGTTCGTAGTGTCTCGTCACTACGTTTATAGTAGTACCGTGACGAACCGGGACCGTGCTCTCGCCGCCGCCGTCGACCTGCTGGGCACCGAAGGCCTGCGCGGCCTCACGCACGCCCGCGTGGACGACCGCGCCGACCTGCCGAAGGGCTCCACGTCGAACTACTTCCGCAGTCGCGCCGCCCTGCTCGACGGCGTGGTGGACTGGATGGTGCGCCAGGAGACCCCGCAGATCGAGGCGACTTTCAAACCCGCGTCAGCCGAGGAGCTGATCGACCAGCTGTGCCGGCTCTACGACTTCATGACCGGCCCGAACGCGGTCGTGGTCAAGGCGCGCATGGTGTTGTGGGTGGAGGCCGCGACCAATCCCCAGGTGCGCCAGGCGTTGTTGCGCGGCCGGGCCACGATGGCGTCGATGCTCGTTCCGGCGCTCGCGAGCCTCGGCGCGCGTGACCCGCTGGCTGCTTCGGATACGGTCGGCGCGTGTGTGCAGGGGCTGTTCCTGCAGCAGTTCGCCCGCGACGAGGCGATCGATCCCCGGCCACTGGTGGAGATCATCGTCCGAGGTGCTCTGACATGATCGGCCCATGAGGTGCGTGGTGCTGGACGACTACCAGGGTGTGGCTCTCTCGAACGCCGACTGGTCAGGCCTCGACGTGACAGTGGTGCGCGAGCACCTGGACGATCCCGCGCCTGCTCTGGCCGACGCCGAGTGCGTGGTCATCATGCGGGAGCGCACCCCGTTCACCCCGGAGCTCTTCGCCGAACTGCCCAAGCTGCGGCTGCTGATCACCAGCGGCATGCGCAACGCCTCGATCGACCTCCGAGCCGCGAAGGAACACGGCGTCACGGTCTGCGGCACCGGCAGCGCGAAGACCCCGCCGACCGAGCTGACCTGGGCGCTCATCCTCGGGCTCGCGCGGCACATCGCCACCGAGAACGCGAACTTCCACAGCGGAGGCCCGTGGCAGAGCACGGTCGGTGTCGACCTCGCGGGCAGGACGCTCGGCCTGGTCGGCTTCGGCAACCTCGGCAAAGCGGTCGGCCGCGTCGGCAAGGCGTTCGGCATGGACGTCGTCGCGTGGAGCCAGAACCTGACCGAGGACCGCACCGAGGCCGAGGGCGTGCGGAAAGCGTCCGGATTGCATGAATTGCTCGGACAGTCCGACTTCGCGTCCATCCACCTCGTGCTGAGTGACCGCACCCGATTCCTTGTCGACGCGGCGGCACTGGCCCGCATGAAGCCGACCGCGTTCCTGATCAACACCTCCCGCGCCGCGATCGTCGTCCAGAAGGCACTGCTCGACACCCTCCGCGACAACAGGATCGCGGGCGCGGGCCTCGACGTGTTCGAAACCGAACCTCTCCCGTTGAACGACGAGCTGCGCGCACTGCCGAACGTCCTCGCCACCCCGCATCTCGGCTATGTCACCGAGACCAACTACCGGACCTACTTCCAAGAGGCCGTTGAGGACATCCGCGCGTTCATCCAGAGCAAGCCCATCCGAGAACTGACCCACGCAAAGTAGGTGTCTGGCCCGCCGAACGGGTGATTCGGCACGACCGGCCGAACTACAGGTAACGCCTCCTTGTGGACCGCCGACTACTCGGTGGCGGCACAAGTGTGCCCTGCGTCACTCCACAACGGACAACTGACCTGGCAGCGAGGCGTCGGGGGCCAAGCCGTCAAGAGGGCGGGTCGGCCATGCGGTATTCGCGGAGCAGCAGGCGAGCGGTTGCGGCGTTCACCAGCGGCGCGTTGGCGTTGCTCGGGCTG
>JAVXWK010000269.1:0-3830 GCA_032230575.1 Pseudonocardiales bacterium
TCAGTGAGCGAAGTGGCGCGTACCCGTCAGGTACAGGGTCACGCCGTGCTCCTCGGCCTTGGCGATCACCTCGGGGTCGCGCACCGAACCACCGGGCTGCACGACCGCGCGCACACCGGCCTCCAGCAGCACCTCGAGCCCGTCCGGGAACGGGAAGAACGCGTCGGACGCCGCGACGGCACCCTTCGCACGCTCACCCGCGCGCTTCACCGCGAGGTGCGACGAGTCGACCCGGTTGACCTGGCCCATGCCCACACCGACGGTGGCGCCGTTGTCCGCCAGCAGGATCGCGTTCGACTTCACGGCGCGGATGGAGCGCCACGCGAACTCCAGGTCCGCCAGCGTCTTCTCGTCCGCGGGCTTGCCGCACGCCAGCGTCCAGTTCGCCGGCGAGTCACCAGAGGCGTCGATGGCGTCGCGCTGCTGCAGCAGCAGGCCACCGGACACCGGACGCATCTCCGCGCCACCGCGAGCGGGCGCCTCGGCCACGAGGATGCGCACGTTCTTCTTGCGCTGCAACACCTCCACCGCACCGTCCGCATAGGACGGAGCGATGATCACCTCGGTGAAGATCTCCGAGACGAACTCGGCCATCTCCACGGTGACCTCGCGGTTCGCCGCGATGATGCCGCCGAACGCGCTGACCGGGTCGCACTCGTGCGCCTTGCGGTGCGCGTCCGCGATGCTCACGTCGGACACCGCGATGCCGCACGGGTTCGCGTGCTTGATGATCGCGACGCACGGCCGCTCGTGGTCCCACGCGGCACGCCACGCGGCGTCGCCGTCGAGGAAGTTGTTGTACGACATCTCCTTGCCGTGCAGCTGCTTCGCCGACGCCAGACCGGTACGGCCGTCGCCCTGCGTGTACAGAGCGGCGTGCTGGTGCGGGTTCTCGCCGTAGCGCAGCACGTTCGACCGGTTCCAGGTCGCGCCGACCCAGCCGGGGAAGCCGCTGCCCTCGTCGTCCGGCGCGAGGACGTTGCCGATCCAGGACGCCACGGCGACGTCGTAGGAAGCGGTGTGCCGGAACGCGTCCGCGGCCAGGTGCTGCCGGTCGACCAGGGTGAAGCCGCCCTCGCGGACGTTCTCCAGCACCCAGTCGTACCGCGCCGGGTCGACGACGACGGCGACGTTCGCGTGGTTCTTCGCCGACGCGCGGACCATCGCGGGGCCGCCGATGTCGATCTGCTCGACGCAGTCGTCCGCGGAAGCACCGGACGCGACCGTCTGCGTGAACGGGTAGAGGTTCACGACCAGCAGGTCGAACGGCGCGATGTCCATCTCGCGCAACTGCTGGACGTGCGTCTCCTTGCGCAGGTCGGCCAGGAGCCCGGCGTGCACGCGCGGGTGCAGCGTCTTCACGCGGCCGTCGAGGCACTCGGGGAACCCGGTGACCTGCTCGACCGGCGTCACCGGGACGCCCGCGTCGGCCAGCACCTTCGCGGTGCCACCGGTGGACACGATCTCGACTCCGGCCGCGTGCAGGCCGGTGGCCAGTTCCAGCAGGCCGGCCTTGTCGGAGACCCCGATCAGGGCCCGGCGTACCGGTCGCCTCTCGGCAGGAGTGGTCACGGGATGCTCACCTTTCGTCCGTTCACGGTGCAGCCCTCACGGGCCAGCCGGCCGACTGTCTCGACGAGCAGCCGGCGTTCGACGACCTTGATGCGTTCGTGCAGGGTCTCTTCTGTGTCGTCGGGTGCGACGACAACGGCCTCCTGCGCGAGGATCGGCCCGGTGTCCACGCCCGCGTCGACCAGGTGCACGGTCGATCCGGTGACGTGCACGCCGTAGTCCAGGGCGTCCCGCACGCCGTGGGCACCGGCGAACGCGGGCAGCAGCGCGGGGTGGGTGTTGATCATCCGGCCGCCGAAGCGCGCCAGGAACTCGGGTCCGATGATCTTCATGAAGCCGGCGGACACCACGAGGTCGGGTGCGTAGGACGCGACGGCCTCGGTCAGCGCGACGTCCCAGGCGGCCCGGTCGGCGTGGTCGCGCAGCTTCACGGCGAAGTGCGGCACCCCGGCCCGTTCGGCACGCTTGAGACCCTCGATGTTCTCGCGGTCGGCGCCGACCGCGACCACCTCGATCGGGAGGTCGGCGTCCAGCAACGCCTGCATGAGGGTTCCGGAACCGGAGACGAGCACGACGACGCGCGCCGGTGTGGGAAGCCGAAGTTCGGTGCTCAGCGTCTACTCCTGGGCGTGGCGTGTTGTAGCAGCTCAGGGGCAGTTTAGGCCGTCACCGTTCCGGCTTGGCGTCCAGGTCCTCCTCGGGCTCCATGCCGAGCATCTCGTCGAACTCCGCGTCGAAGTCTTCGCCTTCGTCCGCAACATCTTCTTCTTCGTCGACGACGTCTTCCTCAGCCTCGCCCTCAGGCTCGTCCTCTTCTTCCAGCTCTTCTTCGACGACGTCCTCGGGCTCGTCTTCCTCGTCGTACTCGTCTTCGTCGTAGTAGTCGTCGTCCTCGAGGTCTTCCTCGACCTCGAACTCGTCCTCGTCCACCACTTCGAGCTGCTCGAACTGGTCGGTGAGCTCGTCGTCCTCGAACACGACGTCGGAGTCGACAGCCTCTTCCTCATCGAAGTCCGGCTCGACGAACTCGGCGTCATCGTCCACCGCGGCCGCCTTCGTGCGGGACCCGCCGTGCCACGCGACCAGGACACCCGGCACCAGCACCCACACCGCCACCATCAGCGCGAGCAGGCCCGCGGGCACCGTCACGGGGTCGAACGCGCCGGACGCCAGCCGTCCACCGGCGGTCGCGGCGAGCACCAGGCAGCCCACGGCGGCGGTGATCGCGGCGACCAGCACCGCGCGGAACCGCGACGACGGCCGGTCCGACACCTTGCGGCAGGTCCAGCCGACGAACGCACCGATCAGCGCCGGGACCACCAGCACGACCGGGCTCCACACGTTCGCGGTCTCGGGCATCGCGGCCAGCAACGGCACCGGGGGCACGTCACCACCGACGAACCGCATCGGCGAGATCTCGACCCCGCCCAGCGAGAACCCGGCACCCGCGACGTACGAGAAGCCCGCGATGATCGCGTTCGGGAGATAGCCGAGACACAGCAGGAACACGCCGAGGCCGACGCCGATCGACGGCCCCGCTCCCGCGAAGAGCCCGCTGGTCGTCGGCCACGAGATGGCGAGCCCGGCGCCCACCGCCAACGCACCCGCGCTGATCAGCGCGAACAACGCCATGAACCCGGAGCGCAGGCCGTGCAGCGCCACCGGGTCGAGCTTGTCGAAGACGATCTCGACCAGGCCGCAGCGGCCGGCGACGCCGAACGTGGCGGCGATGCCGGACACGGCGGCACAGCCGAAGAACGCCACCGCGGGCGTGGCGCGCACGACGCCGTCGCCCATGATCAGCGCGATCGTGCCGCCGACGACCGCGTGCGCACCGGCGATGCTCAGCACGACACCGCGGGCTTGAAGTGGTTCGTAAAGACCGAGCCTGTCAGCGGCACCTGCGGCGGTGCGGGCGACGAGCAGCATCAGCAACGCGGTGGGCAGCAGCGGCAACACACCGAGCTGACCCGCGTCGAAGCGCAACGGCACGTGGTGCGCGGCGAGCCACGCGGGTGCGGCCGCGCTGAGCACGCCCGCCGTGGAGAAGGCCGCGTACGTGGCGGTCGCGGAGATCAGCGCGAGCAGTGCCGCCACCGCCGCGTACCCGACGACCACCGACCCGACCGCGGCCGCGACGAGCACCCGCATGCGTTCGGAGCGCGAGAACTCCGGCGGGCGCACGGTGGTCACCTCGCGAGTCACGTCGCGTTGCAGCACGGGCACTTCTCCACTGTGTCAGGCGGGCTGAGCCGTTC
>JAVXWK010000487.1:0-3313 GCA_032230575.1 Pseudonocardiales bacterium
CGACGTGCTTGCCGGCCATTCCCAGTTCCAGGAAGAACTTCTCGAACGTCGTCACCGCGATGATCGCCAGGGTGCCGCCCATCCAGAGTGGATTGGACAGCCAGTACAGGACCTGGTTCACGCCGGCCGCCATCCGGCCGAACGCGAGCTTGGTCCACACGTAGGGCCCGCCCTCGATCGGGAACGCCGTGCCCAGCTCGGTGGTCAGGAACCCGTACGGCAGGAAGAACACCACCGCCAGGATCACCATCCAGACGAGGCCCTGGGGCCCGTTGGCGGCGACGCTGCCGATCGTGTCCAGGCCGACGAGGGTGCAGAGCAGGTAGAACGTCACGTCCACCCGGCGGAGTGACTTGCGCAGGTGTGTTCGTTCGCTGAGCCAGTTGCCGCTGAGAGGCTGTACCTCGCTCACGGGCCCTCCAGATGGTTAACTGAGTCGTCAGTCAGTTATTGAGGTGGACCATGTGACCGCGGTCATACGCTGAAGTCAAGGGGTGTGTTCGATGAGTTATCTCCAGGTCACCTGGACCGATCCGGCGACGGGAGCACGCGGCTTCCTCGTCATTGATCGACTGGTGCGCGGCGTGAGCAGTGGTGGCCTGCGCATGCGGGCCGGCTGCACGCTCGACGAGGTGCGCGGACTGGCTGAGGGGATGACCGCCAAGGAAGCCCTCAACTACGACCCCGAGGCGCGCTACGTGCCGCTCGGGGGCGCGAAGGGCGGCATCGACTTCGACCCGTACGACCCGCGCGCCGAAGAGGTCCTCACGGCGTACCTGTTCGCCATGTCGCCCTACATCGAGCGGTTCTGGACGATGGGGGAGGACCTCGGGCTCCGGCAGTCCACGATCGACACCGCGATCGAGAAGATCGGCCTGCAGTCGTCGATCCAGGCCGTCTACCCGTTGCTGGACGACGAGCAGAAGGCCCGCCAACGGCTCGCGGACGCCTTCGCGGTCGACGTCGACGGCGTCAGCCTGGACGAGCTCGTCGGCGGCTACGGAGTCGCGGAGGCCGCGCTGGCCGGCATCGAGCGCCTGAACCTCCACAACCCGACGGCCATGATCCAGGGCTTCGGCTCGATGGGCGGCGCCACGGCCCGTTACCTCGCGAAGGCGGGCGTCAAGATCGTCGGACTCGCTGATGTCCACGGGGTAGTAGCCAACCCTGCCGGGCTCGACGTGGAAACCCTTTTGCTGTCCCGGGATTCGCACGGCGGCATCGACCGCGCGAAGCTGCGGCCGGAGGACGTCCAGCTCGACCGCGACAAGTGGCTCGACGTCGAGGCGGACGTGCTGGTCCCGGCGGCGACGAGCTACGCGATCAACAAGGACAACGCGCGGTGCGTGAAAGCCGAGCTGATCGTCGAAGCCGCCAACATGCCGGTGACCGAGGAAGCCGAGGAGATCATCGACGCGTTGATCATCCCGGACGTCGTGGCCAACTCCGCCACGAACTCCTGGTGGTGGTGGACGTTGTTCGGCGACATCGAGGCCACCGCGGAGTCGGCGTTCGCGAAGATCGGCACGAACATGCGCCAGCTCGTCGCGAAGATCGTCGACGCCGAGTCGCCGCGCAAGGCCGCCGCCGAGATCGCGGCCGCCGCGGTCGAGGAGATCGAGCAGCGGTTCTAGAAAATGCGTTGCGGGCCGACCCGGCGGTTGGCCATTGTGACGCCCATGTGGTCCTGACCCAGTGAGCAGCTGACCCGCACCCGTGTGGACGGTGCGGGTTTTTCCGCACACCCACTGACTCCTGGGGAATCACCGAATCACATGAGCTCTCTTCGTCATGCCGAGAACAAGTCGCTCTGGGTCGTCCGCGAGCTCGGACTTCCCGCCATCGTCAAGACCTGCGTCTCCTGCGGGCACACCCGGCACCACGCGACGGGCAAGATCCGCGTCAACGCCAACGGCAAACAGCTCGACGTCTGGTTGCTGATCGGCTGCGAGCGGTGCGACCGCACGTCGAAAATCCCTGTCCACGAACGGGTTCACGTCTCCGCGCTCGACCACGGTCGCCTGGTGCGGTTCGAGGAGAACGACCCGGCGATCGTGCGCGAACTCGTCCACGTCCAGCGCAGGCTCGACTGGACCGGCACGTGGGAGCTGGAGACGGACCTGCCGTTCTACGAGGTCGAGAAGGCCACCGAGCGCTTGGAGGTGCTCGTCCGGTTCGAACTGCCGGCTCCGATCCGGGTGGAGAAGCTGCTCACCAAGGGATTCGGCCTCAGTCGCCCAGCGGTGAAGCGCATGGCCGAGGACGGAAGGATCAGCCTGCCGATGGCGGTGGACGCGAGGGCCCGCGCGGACTTCTCGTTCTACGCGGGCTCGACGTACGGGCGGAGCTGAGCGACCACCTCGCGTGGGTTGGCGTGCGCGACGATCTCCACCTCGTCCTCGTGCCCGATCTCGTAGCTGATCGTCGACGGGCACGTGTACTGCGTGCCGGGGAGGTCGAACTGGCCCAGCGGTTTCCTGGTCTCCGCTTCATAGACCACGAAGGTCGAGGTCGTGAGGAAGACCGGGATGCGGCCGAACTTCCCGGACTCGTCGGGGCAGCTGGTGGTGTTCTCCCGCAACGAGTGCGTGTACTCGCACACCACCAGCTGCGCCTTGTCCCGGTACCCCCACCGCGGCACCTGGTGCTGCTTGAACTGGTAGGAGGCGTCAGAACCGTCGGAGACGTAGATGGTCGGGCGCGGGCCCGACGCGGAGAGCGGTTCGGTGTGACCGTCCAACCGCGACGACTCCAGCACCGGGCCGCCGCGTTCCGCGGGGCAGAACGCGGCAGGCGGTGGTTCGTCCTTGCTCGACGCCAGCACGATCAGCGTCACGGAGATGCCGACGATCGCCAGCACCGCGACGCTCATGACGCTCGCCAGCACGATCCCGCCCACACGGCCCATGCGCGGCAGAGTCGCACACGACGCTTACGCGGCGCTGATTCAGTCCAGCGGGCCGAACAGCCACGCGCCAGGACCGTCCACGTCCTCCGAGAAGTAGTACGCCCTGATCGCGGCCAGCAGATCCTCGGTGCCGACCAGACCGTCACCGTCGTGGTCGAGCCGCGCGTGGACGATCCGTGCGTCGTCAGGGGGCAGGTTCATCAACGCCCCCGACCACCGCACGTACTCGTCCACGCCGAGGTGGCCGTCGCCGTCCTGGTCGGCGACGGCCATCAACGCGTCGAGGAACGGCAGGTAGCTGTCGTCGAACGACTCCGGCCGCTCCAGCAACCGCCGGGTGAAGGCCAGTTTGTACTCGGTGAGGCTGATCTGACCGTCGTCGTTGGTGTCCGTCATGGCGGAGAG
>JAVXWK010000314.1:0-10444 GCA_032230575.1 Pseudonocardiales bacterium
GCCGCCGCCGCCCGGTTGCGCGACGAGATCGGGCGGGTGGAACAGGATCTGCGGCCGGAGATCCTCATCGGCGCGTGCAGGGGCACGCCACTGTCCGGTGTGGAGATCACCGAGTCGTTGCAGCCCAAGCGGTTGAACGGACGGCAGCTGCGCAACCTGCTGGTGATGCTCGCGATCCGCCAGCTCGTGCAGGCGGCGGTGGTCGGGTTCGCGCTGTTCGTGTTCTTCGTGCTGCTCGGGCTGATCGTCGTGACACCCGAGATCGCCGCGAAGTGGATCGGAGAGCAGGTGGCCATCGGGTGGCTCGGGCTGCCGTCGGCGATGTTGCGCAACGCGACGCTGTTCGCGGCGTTCGGCAGCATGTACTTCTCGGTGATCTCGATGAGCGATGCCGAGCACCGGCAGCGGTTCTTCGCGCCGGTGCTGGAGAAGGTCGAGCGGACGCTGGAAGTCCGCGCGGTGTACCTGAAGGTCAGAGAGCAGGTTCCGGCCTGAGCACGGCGTCGCGGCTCGGCGGCAGGCCGAACTGTCTCCGGTACTCGCGGCTGAACTGCGACGGGCTGTCGTAGCCGACTTTGTGGCTGACGCTGGTGACGTCGCTGGTGGTCGCCAGCAGCAGGCGGGCTTCCTGCAGGCGGATCTGCTTCTGGAACTGGATCGGGCTCATCGCCGTGACGGCCTGGAAGTTGCGGTAGAACGCCGACTCGCTCATGCCGGCCAGGCGTGCGACGTTCTCGACCTTGAACGACTCGGCGAAGTTCTCGCGGATCCAGCTCACGGCCTTCGCGATGTGGCTGAGGCTGCTGTCCTGCGTGCCGAACTGGCGGATCACCGCGCCCTGCTCGCTGGTCATGACCCGCCAGAGGATCTCCTGCTTGATCAGCGGGGCGAGGGCTTTCGCGTCTCGTGGGTTCTCCAGAAGCCGGGCGAGCCTGGTGACGGCGTCGATCAGCTCTGGGGTGGCGGTGCTGACGGCCAGGCCTTCCGGGGTGCCCGCGGTCTTGGGGAGGTCGTGCTGGAGCAGGAGTTCGGCGACCTTCTCCGGCTTCAGGACCAGGCCGATGCCGAGGGCTGGTGCCGCGGGGCCGATGTCGACGTAGTTGCCGGTGATCGGCATGTCGATCGAGGCCACCAGGTACTGGCCGGCCCGGTAGTCGTAGACGCGGTCGCCGAGTGCGATGCGCTTTCGGCCTTGGGCGACGAACGCGAGAATCGTGCCGGTCATCGACGGGGTGGGCGGGCCGGTCGCCGTCGCCTTGGAGACCAGAACGTCCTCGATCGACGTCGTCAGATCAGGCCTGGCGTGTTTGGCGAGCAACGTGCGCAGTTCGTCCACGTTGTGGAGTATCAGGCAAGTGTGAGCGCTTCGTCGAGTGGCTTGCGGCGCAGGTCCGGGACCTCGCAGTCGTCGGCCGGGTAGCCGACGGGGAAGAGGATGTACGGGCGTTCGCCGGGACGTCCGAGCAGGTCGCTGAGGAACGTCATCGGGTTCGGGGTGTGGGTCAGCGTCGCGAGGCCCATCCGGTGCAGGGCGGCGATGAAGAAGCCGCACGCGATGCCGACGCTTTCGTTGGTGTAGTAGGTCTTCTTGCCGTTCTGATGCTTCTGCGCGAACGCGATCACGAGCCACGGCGCGGTGGTCAGGAACTCCTTGTCCGCGTCGGTTTCCAGGTGTGCCAGTGCCGCGTGCCAGTCCGGGACGTCTCGCTCGTGGTAGAAGCGGCGTTCCTCCTGTTCCGCCGCCTCGCGGATCTGTCGTTTGAGCTCCGGGTCCTTGGTGGCGACGAACCGCCACGGCTGCTGGTGGGCGCCGCTCGGGGCCGTGTTCGCGGCGTGGACCGCCAGTTCGATCGCTTCTGCCGGGACCGGGTCCGGCGAGAACCAGCGCACCGAACGGCGTCCGTCGAGCAGCTGGTGGAACTCCTCGCCTCGCTTGAGGCTTTCCTCGATCGGCAGGCGCGGTGGCGTGTACGGGAGGAACGGGTGGCGGTGTGGTCGGGTCACGTTCGCACGATGCTCCTGGTCAGACTCTTCTGGCCAGCTCAAGCTTCTTGTGCGAGTTATAAGCTCAGCTGATGAATCTGCCCAACGTGACCGTGCGGCAGCTCGAGTACCTGATCGCGGTGGCGGAGACGGGGTCGTTGACGAGCGCCGCCGCTCGTTGCCACGTCTCGCAGTCGGCGGTCTCGCTGGCGTTGAGCGAGCTGGAGGGCACGCTGGACCTGCGGCTGGTCGTCCGTTCACCTCGCCGGGGTGCCTCCTTGACCGCGGCGGGCACGCGGGTGCTGGCGGATGCTCGCCGGGTGGTCGGCGCGATGGGTGATCTCGGTGTGGAGGCGCGCGGGCTCAGCCTGCAAGTCAGCGGCGTGCTGACGGTCGGCTGCTACGCGCCGATCGCGCCGTTCCACCTGCCCGCGGCGATCGCGACGTTCGAGCGCGAGCATCCGGCCGTGTCGGTGCGGTTCGTGGAGGGGAGCCTGCCGGAGATCCAGGAGGACCTGCTCGCCGGGCGGTGCGAGATCGCGTTCCTCTACGACCAGGACGTGCAGCCCGGGATCGCGGTTCACACGCTGTACGACCAGGTGCCGAAGGTGCTCCTGCCCGCCTCGCACCGGTTGCGGAGACGGCGTGCGGTCGCGCTGCGCGAGCTGGCCGCCGACCCGTTCGTGCTGCTGGACGTGCCGCCCAGCGAGCGTTACTTCCGTTCGGTGTTCGAGGCCGCCGGAGTGGACATGGTCGTCACGCACCGGGCCCGCAGCTTCGAGCTCGCGCGGTCTTTGGTGGCGCGTGGCATCGGTTACTCGATGACTGTGCAGCAACCGGTGCTTTCCCAGTCGTACGAGGGACTGGAGGTGGTGGCGGTGTCGTTGCGCGACGCCGTGCCCACCACTCCGGTCGTGCTGGGATGGGCTGCTGGTGGGCCGCTGACACGCCGGGCGGAGGAGTTCATCTCGCATTGCGCCGGGCTGTTCTCCTGAGCGTGATACTCCGGTAGTACACGGCGGTTTTGGCTACGGCGGTAGTGCGCGAAGTGGGCGCCTTAGTACGACGATTTCGTGGTGGCGTTTTCCTAGCGTTCTGGTGTGCTCAAAATCCGTTCTGCCCCAGCGGCTGTCGCGGCTGTGTTCCTCCTGATTGGACTGATCGGCTGGCTCACCGGTCTGCACATCGGCCTCGACAGCACCGTGTACCGCGCTGGTGCCGTGGCGGTGTTGCGCGGCGAGGCGTTGTACGACCAGCTGACCGCGATTCCGTCCTGGTCGATGGATCTGCCGTTCACCTATCCGCCGATCGCGTCCGTGCTGTTCACGCCGCTGACGTTGGTGCCGGTGCAGCTGGCGTGGGCGTTGCTCGCCGCGGCGTCGGTGCTCGGGGTCGCCGCGGTGCTGCGGTGGACTTCCGGGCCGTCGCCGCTGTTGTTCCTGCTCGTGTTCAGCCTCGAACCGGTGTGGCGGACGATCGGGTTCGGACAGGTCAACGTCCTGCTGATGGCGATGGTCGTGTTCGACCTGCTGCGCAACGACTCCCGGTGGTCAGGGGTGCTGATCGGGGTCGCGGCGGCGGTGAAGCTGACGCCGTTGATCTTCGTGCTGCACCTGGTGGTTACCGGCAGGCTGAGGGAAGCAGGGCGGGCGCTGGGGACGTTCCTCGGCTTGCAGCTGCTCGGGTTCCTGTTGCTGCCCGGCGATTCGCTGCGGTTCTGGGGATCGGCGATCTTCACCGGCAACAACGCGACGGGCAACGGCTACTTCACCAACCAGTCGTTCTCCGGTGTCGTGCAACGACTCACCGGCGGGGCTCCTGTGCTGGCCGTGGCGTTGAGCGTGGTCTGCGTCGTCGTGGCGGCGGTGCTGGCTCGGCGCGCGTACCTGCGCGGCGAGCCGGTGGTGGCGATGCTGATCACGGCCGGCTGCGGGGTGCTCGTCAGCCCGATCTCGTGGTCGCACCACTGGGTGTGGGTGGTACCGCTGGTGGCGTTGCTGCGGTCTCGGGCGGCGCTGGTGCTCGTCTGGGTGGTGTTCGTCGGGTGGACGATGTTTTCCCCTTCGGGCAACGTGTTGCTGGACAACCTGTACGTGCTGGCGGCGCTCGTTGGTGGTGCGGTGTGGTGGGCACGCGGGCGATCGGGAGTTGATGTACGTTCGCGCGTGGGAGCGGGGGACGGGTGGCAGCGATGAAGTCGTTCTTCTCCGCCGGTGTGTCCACGCTGTTCCGGGCGAACCGGCTGGTCAGGACGCCGCCGTCGCCGGCGTGGCGGCGGTTGCGGCTGATGCTCACCTGGGGCGCGGCGGTCGTGGTCGTGGTGTTCAACATCGTGCTGGAACCACTGCCGCTGGTGCTCGCCATGTCGTCGGTTCCGGGGTTGTGGATCACCGGGTTCAGCGTGGCCGTGGTGCTGCTGACGCTGGTGCACCCGTTGTGGGCGTGGCGGTCGGCGGCGGTGCTGCTGGTGCTGTCGCCGATGGTCCTCAAGGGACTCACCGGCATGTGGGGCTGGCCGTGGTCGCCGGGCACGATTATCGGCGGCACGGTGGTGTTGCTGGTGGTGGCGCAGAGCTACCGCCAGGCCATGCTGGTGTGGGTGTTCGTCTTGTCCATGGTCGCGGTGTGGCTGTCGCACCTGCTCGGTTCCAAGGACATCTTCCTGGCGGGTGTCGTCGTCGGCGGTGTGCTCGTGCTCGGCAACGCGATGCGGTTGCGGCGCATCGCCGAGGCCGAACGCCTCGAGCAGCTGCGGCGGCTGGAGGAAGAGGAGACGCGGGCCGCGACGCTGGAGGAGCGCGCGGTCATCGCCCGGGAGCTGCATGACGTGGTGGCGCACCACATGTCGGTTCTGGCCCTGCGTGCGGGGAGTGCGCGCTATCGGTTCGATCTGCCGCCGGAGCTGGTCACCGAGTTCGCGGAGATGCAGGACACAGCTCGCGAAGGCCTGACCGAGATGCGGCGGCTGCTGGGTGTGCTGCGCAATGAATCCGGTGAGGTGGAGACCGCGCCGCAGCCGCGGGTGCAGCAGATCTCCGAGCTGGTGGAACGGTTGCGGGGCGCGGGAGTCGTGGTGTCGCTGGAGATCTCCGGGGACGTCGGCGGAGTGCCGGGCGGGGTGGCGTTGTCCGCGTACCGGATCGTCCAGGAGGCGCTGAGCAACGCCGTCCGGCACGCTCCTGAGTCCACTGTGGACGTTCGAGTCGCCGCTTCAGCCGAGGAACTGCGACTGGTGGTGGCCAACAGCGCGGTCGAGTCGCCGCCACCTGACGACCGGCCCAAGCACGGGCTGCTCGGCATGCGGGAACGGGTAGCGGCTTTGCGGGGCACACTCCTCGCGGGGCCCGGGGAACAGGGCGGGTTCGTCGTGGCGGTCACGTTGCCGCTGAACGGGGGATGAGTTGGACACGCGGGTGCTGATCGTCGACGACCAGACGATGGTCCGGCAGAGTTTTCGCGCCGTGCTCGCCGCACAGCCGGACATCACGGTGGTCGGCGAGGCGAGCAACGGCGCGGACGCCGTGCGCGCCGCCGTTCGCGACCGCCCTGACGTCGTGCTGATGGACGTCCGCATGCCGATCATGGACGGTCTGGAGGCCGCTCGGCAGATCCTCGCGGACCCTTCACTGGACGTGCGAGTCCTCATGCTGACGACCTTCGACATCGACGAGTACGTCTACGGCGCGTTGCGGGTCGGCGCCAGCGGGTTCCTCTTGAAGGACGCGCCGCTGGAAGACCTGGTCAACGCCGTGCGCGTGGTCGCGGCGGGCAACGCGCTGTTCGCACCGGCCGTGACGCGCCGCCTGGTCGCCGAGTTCGCCGCGCGCAAGCCGCCCGTGCCCTCGCGGGCAGACCAGCTCACCGCACAGGAGCTGAAGGTGCTGCGCCTGGTCGCGCGCGGCCTGTCGAACTCCGAGATCGCGGCCGCGCTGGTGATCGTGGAACAGACCGCCAAAACGCACGTGAGCCGGGTGTTCGCGAAGCTCGGGGTGCGCGACCGCGCCCAGGCGATCGTCGCGGCCTACGAGATGGGCATCGTCGTTCCCGGCGAGTAGCCGCCGGCCGAGGTCCTGGAGTTCGGCTGCCTCGCGGTACAGGGCCACGGCTGTGTCCAACCGGCCGTGAGCCTCAGCGAGCTGCGCCCGTTCGCTGTGATCACTGTCGGAGCAGCGGCGGAGCGGAACAATCAGGGGCGGCATCAGTAGGGGTGCGGAACTTTCTCCTCCCAGGCGCTGTCGGTGGCGGCTGATACGTTGCTGATGGACGGGTCGCTGAGGATCCAGCGCCCCTTTTCAGGGAAGGGTTGGCTCGATGAGCTTGCTGCGCAGCTACGTGTCGGGTGCTTGGCACACGCCTTCGGTGGAGGGCGCGCCGTTGCACGACGCGGTCACCGGCGAGGAGATCGCCCGGATCTCGTCCGCGGGCGTCGACATGGGGGCTGCCCTGGCCCACGGCCGCTCGGTGGGCGGGCCGGCGTTGCGCGAGCTCACGTTCCACCAGCGCGCGCAGATCCTGAAGGCTCTCGGGCTGTACCTGAAGGAGCACAAGGCGGAGCTGTACGCGCTGTCCGCGCGCACGGGGGCCACTCGCGCTGACTCGTGGATCGACATCGACGGCGGCTTCGGCGTGCTGCTCGGCTACGCGTCCAAGGCGAAGCGCGAGCTGCCGAACGACAAGGTCTACGTCGACGGCGCCGTGGAACCGCTCGGCCGCGGCGGCACGTTCGTCGGTCAGCACATCTGCACGCCGCTGCGCGGTGTCGCGGTGCAGATCAACGCTTTCAACTTCCCGATGTGGGGGCCGCTGGAGAAGTTCGCGCCCGCCTTCATCGCCGGTGTGCCGTCGCTGATCAAGCCCGCCTCGCAGACGGCGTACGTGACCGAGAAGCTGGTAGAGCTGATGCTCGCCTCCGGCCTGCTGCCCGAGGGCACCCTGCAGCTGGTCTGCGGGTCTGCCGGGGACCTGCTGGACCACCTCACTCCGCAGGACCTGGTCGGGTTCACCGGTTCCGCGTCGACCGCGCAGCACCTCCGGACGCACCAGGCCGTGATCCGGTCCTCGGTGCGGTTCAACGCCGAGGCCGACTCGCTGAACTGCTCGATCCTCGGCCCGGACGCGGTCGCCGGTACGCCGGAGTTCGACCTGTTCGTCGGTCAGCTGGTGGCGGAGATGACCACGAAGGCGGGCCAGAAGTGCACGGCGATCCGGCGCGCGCTGGTTCCGTCGTCGCTGATGGACGCGGTGGCCGAGGCGACTGCTTCGAAGCTGGCCGAGGTCGTGATCGGCAATCCGGCCGACAAGTCGGTGAAGATGGGTGCGCTGGCGGGTCTGGAGCAGCGCGAGGAGGTTCTGCGGTCGCTGAAGGCGTTGCGGGAGAGCGCTTCTGTGGTCTACGGCGACGGCGCTCTGTCGCTTGTGGACGCTGACGCCTCGCGCGGCGCGTTCATGTCGCCGATGTTGCTGCGCGCCGCCGCTGATGCTGTGCAGCCGCACGAGGTCGAGGCGTTCGGGCCGGTTTCCACCCTGATGCCGTACTCGTCGGTCGATGACGCGATCGAGCTGGCGGCCCGGGGCGCGGGTTCGCTGGTGGGTTCGATCGTTTCCGCTGACACCGACTTCGTGCGTGACGTGGTGATCGGCGCGGCGCCTTGGCACGGCCGCCTGCTGGTCCTGGACCGCGAGGACGCCGGCGAGTCGACCGGGCACGGGTCGCCGTTGCCGATGCTGGTGCACGGCGGGCCTGGCCGGGCCGGCGGTGGCGAGGAGATGGGTGGCATGCGCGGCGTGCTGCACCACATGCAGCGCACGGCCGTGCAGGGCAGCCCTCGCGCGTTGGCCGCTGTCACCAATCGTTGGGTGACTGGGGCGCCTCGTCATGAGGATTCCGTCCACCCGTTTCGGAAGACGTTGGCCGAGCTGCGGTTGGGGGACACGGTCGTCGCTGGGCCGCGGGAGGTGACTCTGGAGGACATCGAGCATTTCGCTTCGTTCACCGGGGACACGTTCTACGCGCACATGGACGAGGAAGCTGCTGCGGCCAACCCGTTCTTCGGTGGGCGGGTTGCGCATGGGTACCTGGTGGTTTCGTTTGCTGCTGGGTTGTTCGTTTCGCCTGAGCCTGGGCCGGTGCTGGCGAATTACGGGCTGGAGAACCTGCGGTTTGTCACGCCTACTTTTCCTGGGGATTTGTTGACCGTGACGTTGACGGCCAAGCAGATCACGCCTCGGGAGGATCAGGAGTACGGCGAGGTTCGGTGGGATGCGGATGTCACCAACCAGAAGGGCGAGTCGGTGGCTCGGTATGACGTGTTGACGTTGGTGGCCAAGAGCTAGTTGTGCCGTGGTGATCTTGCGAGGGCACGTCACGTACCAGCGTCACCAGGGTGTCCATACGAGCCGGGTCATTTCATCGCCGCTTCGCGACGATTGCGATTGGGGCTTGACTTTGAGCCTCTTGCGAGATGCTTATCGGCCTGGAAAAGCCGAGCTGGTAAAGCGCTCGGCCGATCCGAACACGGTAGCATCTCGCACTCAAAGTCAAGCCCCAATCGCGTGGTGGTTGCGTCATGACCGCTTGCTCTGAATGGCAGGGCCTTAAGAGCGGCTCGCTTCGCATCGCGCTTGGTGGAATGGGGCTGCTCGCCTTCGGCTTCGCACTGCTTGGTGAGGCTTGAGAACTGCTCGCCTTCGGCTTCGCGCGATAGCCATGCGGGGCTCGCCTTCGGCATCGCGCGTGCCGCCCCCGACCACGCCCGTTCCGGGCGCTCTGGGGCGGTGCGCTGGCCGAGCGGGTGCCGTCCGCCCTGCCACTGTGCCTGCTCGGCGTGCCCGTGGCGGGTGCTCGGACTGCCCAGCTCTCGTTCGCCTGCTGCGGCTTGCTCAGTTGTCGTCCACCCGCCGTGAGCCCTGCTTGGCCTGCCCAGTTCTTGTGCACCCCACTACCGAACCCCTGTGGCGGGTGCGCCGGGTTGTCAGCGCGGGGTGCGGCGGGGGAGAGGCTTGGTGGCTGGGCCTTCCAGGACTTCGCCGTCCACGTCGAAGCGGGAGCCGTGGCAGGGGCAGTCCCAGCTGCGTTCGGCCGCGTTGAAGCGGACCAGGCAACCCAGGTGGGTGCAGCGGAGCGAGACCGCGTGCAGCTCGCCGTGAGGGTCTCGGTAGACGCCGGTCTTGCCCAGGCCGTCGCGGATCACGTGGGCGTTGTCGGGTGGGAGGGCTTCGCTTGAGGTGGCGTCGGCCGGGAGGACGCGGTCGCCCACGAACTCGACTGCCACCTCGGCGTTCTTCTTCACCAGGTCGGGCAAGGAGCGTAGGGAGACGCGGTGCGGGCTGAAGCGGTCGGCCAGGTCGTTCGGTTTGCCCGTGATCAGGTCGGCCAGCAGGGTGGCGGCGAAGGTGCCGGAGGTCAGGCCCCACTTCATGTAGCCGGTGGCGGTGAAGATCGTGGAGGAGCCCGGGGTGTAGCTGCCGATCATCGGCAGGTGGTCGTAGGAGGTCGGGTCCTGGGCCGACCAGCGGTGCGTGATTTCCGAGACCTGCCAGTGTTTGCGGGCGAACTCCTCCAGGCGGCGATAGGGCTCGACCGCGGGCTGGCCGGTCGGGTGGCTCGCGCCCGCGAGGATCAGTTTGTCGTCGTGAGCGGCGATGGACCACGACGGACTGCCCGCGCTGATGGCGAGTGACTCCGGCGGACGGCCTACGCGGGCCGCGATGCAGTACGCGCGAGTTAGTTCCAGGCGGGGGAAGTAGAGGCCGCGGTCGAGTGTGGGGTAGTGCGTGGCGATCACGATCTGGGCCGCGTCGACCTGACCGTCCGCTGTGGACACACGATTGCCCGTCACGTCGATGACGCGGCTGTTCTCGCAGACCTGGCTGCCGCCGCCGTCGACCGAGGAGGCCAGGCCCAGCAGGTACTTCACCGGGTGCAACGCGATCTGGTCGTCCAGGCGGATCGCCGCGTGCACGTCGAACGGCAGGTCGACGTCGGTCGAGTCGGCCACTGGCAGGCCGGCCTGGCGGGCGGTGATCAGTTCGTGGTCGACGGCGCGGGCTTCGGACGACGTGTAGGCGTAGGTGACGGCCGGGGCGCGGCGCAGGTCGCAGGAGATGCCCTCGGAGCGGACCAGGTCGGCCACCTGGGTCACGGCCGACATGGAGGCCGTGGCGTAGTCGGTGGCGGCGGCGATGCCGTGGGCGCGGCGGATCGTCGAGTACACAGTGGACTGCAGGGCGGTGACCTTGGCGGTGTTGTTGCCGGACACGCCCGAGGCCACGCGGTCGGCCTCCAGGACGATGACGTTCAGGCCGCGCCGCTTCAGCAACAAGGCGGTGGTGAGGCCCGTGATGCCGCCGCCGACCACGGCCACGTCGAAGGTGTGCCTGCCGGTCAGCGGCGGGCGGGCCGGGCCGAGCGCGGAAAGCCAGAGCGACTGGTCAGCGGTGGTGGTCATGGGTCGCGGATACC
>JAVXWK010000492.1:0-4561 GCA_032230575.1 Pseudonocardiales bacterium
GGGGCCCGGCGCCCCGTCTTCCCGAAGCTGTGCGGGAGGGGACTGAGCAGACGATTCAGCAAGCGTGTGTGAGGCAGGCCGGCCGATCGCCTGCCGTGCCCGCCTTGCTGTGCGGCGTAGATGACGACGGCGTTTGCCTCGCCCTCGCGGAACTCCCAGCCGACCGTGTCGACCCGCGCCCCCTGACTCGCGCCGTTCCCGCGAAGGCCGTCGCGATCGTGCGCATCGCTTCTCCTCGTTCATCAGTCCCAAGTGGACGACCGCGGCGCACGATCGGCTACGCGGCCGATCTGCCGCTGGGCCTCGCGGAAGAAGTTCCGCCGATGCGGGAACCGGCCACCACCTGTTCCAAGCAGTCCGTGAGACTGTCTGAGCACCGTTACCGCACGAGGTCATCTGCGTGAACGCCCGTGACCTCACCACGCTGGAGGCCGGCCGTGCGGTCTTCCGGAAGCTCGCGCCCCTCCGGAGGGCGTCGTGCGGTCGTGGAGTCAGGCGTGACCGGCCAGGGGAGTGTGCTCCAGACTCACGGCGTCAGGCCGCGCGCGTGCAGCCACTCCAGCTGAGCGACCGGGTTGGAGCCGTGCCCGCCGCCGTGGTCGGCGAACGGCCACACGCTCATGGTGCGGTCCTCCGCTGCGTAGTGGTTGAACGCGGCGTACACAGTGGACGGTGGGCAGATGGGGTCCATCAACCCGACGCTGAACAACGCGGGTGCCGTCGCGCGCTGCGCGAAGTGGACACCGTCGAAGTAGGACAGGGTGGCGAAGGTGGGGTCCACGAGATGCCTGCTGTGCCAGCGCAGGTACTCGGCGAGCTCCTGGTACGGCCCTTCGCCGCACATCTCCGCGGCCCGCCGGAAGTGACACAGGAAAGGAACGTCCGGCAACGCCGCCGCGACACGGTCGCGAGCCAGCCCGGCGACCGCGATCGTCAGGCCGCCGCCTTGGCTGGCACCCGCGGCGATCACCCGCTCGGGGTCGAGGCCCGGCAGCTCGGCGACCGCGTCCACGGCACGGACGCAGTCGGTGATGAGGCGCCGGTAGTAGTAGTTCTCGGGGGAGTCGACACCGCGGGTCATGAAACCCTTGGCCCACTGGGTGCCGCCGCCCGCGTCGCGGTCGGGGGTGTCGTGGCCCTGCCCGCGGCTGTCGACGACGAGCTGGGCGTATCCGGCGGCGGACCACAGGAGATGATCGGTCGGCAGGCCACGTCCGCCGCTGTAGCCGATGAACGTGACGACCACGGGCAGGGGGCCTTCGGCGTCACGCGGCCGCAGCAGCCAGGCCGCCACCGGTTCGCCGTTCCAGCCGGGGAAGCGGACGTCGTCCACCTCGACGGTGCGCAGCAGGTGCCGGTCGGTGACGCGGTCGGCTTTCACGGCGCCGCCGATGGCGCGTGCCTCTGCGAGGGTCCGCTCCCAGAACGCGTCGAAGTCGGCCGGCGCGGTGAGGTGCGGGCGGTAGCCGGTGAGTTCGTCGAGGGCGGCGTCCGTCAACGGCATCGTGACTCCTTCGAGGGTTGCCGAAGGGGTGACCTGCGGCTCGCTGGTGGTGGGTTGCCGGCGTGGGCGGGGTGTGGTGACGGCCGCACGTCGGGTGCCGTGCGGCTTGGCCGTGCAGGGTGGTGGCCCGCCGTCCGCCGGCAGCGGGCCACCAGGTCTCGGCCAGGGCCTGTGTCGAGCCTGCTCACCGAATCGCGTTTCCGGGGCGGAGAGCACGTCCTGTCCTCTGGACGGTCCGAACGTCACATTCGCTCCGCGAACGCGGCTGAAGCGAGGTCCGCCACAGGGTCCCAACGTGCGTCACCCCGTTCCCGCCAGGAGCAACGGTGGATTTCGACACAGGTGCGGCGTGGTCTGGCGACGAAGGGTGGTGGCCCGCCACCGCCGGTCTGGCGGGCCACCGGTCTCATTCGGCCGCGGTGAAGCGGAAGGCGGCCAGCCGGAAGCCGTGGTGCAACTTCACCCGCAGGTCGCGGACTCCCGTCACCGGTGCCGGCAGCGTCGCGGACGCGGTCGTCCACGCGTAGCGGCCGCCGGTGACCGGCACCGACATCTCCGCGAGCAGGCCCTCGTCGGTCCAGAACTCCACTCGCGCGCCAGGATCGCCGTTGTCCCGGGCGACCTCGGCCTCGATCCGGATCGCGCCGGACAGGTCGATCGACGAGAACCGCAGCGTCGCGGGCTCGGCCAGGTCGGCGGGGGTGACCGCGTCGCCCTCCACGCGGCTGACGTCGACGATGCTCACGTTCTCGTGGTCGTCGAAGTCGACGGCGAGAACCCGGCGGCCGACGCCGACCCGAGGTGCGGGGGGCGTGCCGACGACCGTGAGCGGGGCGGTGAGCACGACGTTCTCGGCGGAACGGGCGACGAGCACCTCGTAGGCGCCGGGGTCGACGGTGAAGGCGCCGGTCGCGACGTCCCAGTGGGAGAGGTGGTCGGTGGGCAGCCGGAACGACAGCACCTGGCTCTCGCCGGGTGCCAGCGTGACCTTGCGGAAGTCCGCGAGCCGCAGCCGGGGTGCCTCGTACCGTGCGTCGAGCGCGCGGACGTAGAGCTGGACGACCTCGCTGCCCGTGCGGGTGCCGGTGTTGGCCAGGGTCACCGAGACGTCGACCGCGCTGTTCTGGGTGGTGGTCTCGGTGGAGAGCACCAGGTCGCGGTAGGCGAAGTCGGTGTAGGACAGGCCGTGCCCGAAGGGGTACAGCGCTGCGGCCCGGTGGTACTGGTAGGTCCAGCCCGCCTTGATGATGTCGTAGTCGAGCGGGTGCGGCAGCGGGTCTTCGCCGCGGTACCAGGTCTGCGGCAACCGTCCGCTCGGCTCGGCCTCACCGAGCAGCACGGCGGCCACGGCCCTGCCTGTTTCCTGCCCGCCGTGGGAGGTCCACACCACGGCGGGCAGGTTGCTGTCGGCCCAGTCCAGGGCGTAGGGGTAGCTGCTCATCACGACCAGCGCCGTGTCCTCGCGGACCTCGGCGACCGCACGCAGCAGGGACTCCTGGGCGACCGGTAGCGCGATGCCCGCGCGGTCCTCGGTTTCGCGGCCGTGGATAAGCGGTTGGTTGCCGAGCACGACCACCGCGACGTCCGCCGACCGCGCCGCGGCCAGTGCCTCGGCGGTGCCGTCGCGCAGCAGCTCGCGCTCCCAGCGTTCGGCGGCGTCCGGCGTCTCGGCGGTCACGCTCACCCGGCCGTCGACGGGATCGACGACGGCATACCGGCCCGTGAGCACGTTCTGCAGCAGCACGGAGTCGAACACGGGCACCAGCCGGAACGTCTCGCAGACGTCCCAGCTCTTGATCTGCTCCTGGTCGGCGGCCAGTGAGTCGTCGTCACGCTTGAGGCTCAGGTAGCGCCTGGTCTCGGCGGACCGCAGCGTCAGCACGCCGTCGCCCCAGTCGAGCACGTCGAACGCGGTCTTGCCCAGCAGTTCGCCGTTGGTGCGCGAGCGCAGCGCCACCCGATCGGCGCCGTCCACGACGACGACCTCGCCGCCGCGTTCCCCGAGCGCCGTTTCGAGTCCGCCGGCGATCGTCGTCTGGTACGGCAGCGTGCCGCTGTACCAGTCCTCGCACAGCGTGTCCGCGAGCGGGCCGATCACGGCGACTCGCGGTGTGCGGGCCGGGTCGAGCGGCAGCAGTCCGTTGTTGCGCAGCAGCACCACGGACTCGGTCGCGGACCGCAGCGCGAGGGCGCGGTGCTCGGCGCAGTCGATGACATCCGGGCCGATGGTGGCGTAGGGGTCGAGATCCGGGTCGAACTCGCCGAGCCGGAACCGGAGCTCCAGCTGCCGCCGCACCGCGCGGTCGACGTCCGCCTCCTCGATCAGGCCGCGCCCCAGTGCCTCGCGCAGCCTGCCGATCGGGGTGGCGCTGTCCTCGCCGTGGTCGGTGAAGCTGTCGATGCCCGCTTTGAGCGCGGCGGCGTGGGACTCGGCGTGGTCGTCGAAGTAGTGCTCGGGATCGACCAGGTTGGACGGCGCTTCGGCATCGCTGACGAGGAACAGCTCGTGCCCGGTCGGCTCCGCCCAGCGGCGCAGTTCGCTCTCGATGAGCGGGGTGACGTGGCACGGACGGCCGTTGACCAGGTTGTAACCGGCCATGGCACCGGTCGCGACCCCGGCGGCGACCACGGGCCGGAAGGCCGCGAGATCGTACTCCTGCAACACGCGCGGGCGCAGACCGGAGGACGTGATGCAGCGGTCGTCCTCGTTGTTGTAGGCCAGGAAGTGCTTGAGCACGGGCGCCGCGCGCAGGAACCGGTGGTGGTCTCCCGCGATGCCGCGGCAGAACGCGATGCCGAGCCGCGCGGTGTGCAGCGGGTCCTCGGAGTAGCCCTCCTCGTTGCGGCCCCAGCGCGGGTCGCGCAGCAGGTTCACCACCGGCGCCCACAGGTTCAGACCGTTGCCCGCCGGGTCCTGGGCGTGGAAGCCGCGCGCCTCCCGGCCCACCGCGTCGCCGACCCGCTGGATCAGGGCCGGGTCCCAACTGCTGGCCAGGCCGATCGCCTGCGGGAACACGGTCGCCGGGCCGAGCCACGCGACGCCGTGCAGCGCTTCGG
>JAVXWK010000493.1:0-13556 GCA_032230575.1 Pseudonocardiales bacterium
GAGGACTACCACCAGCAATATCTTTCGGACGCCAAGAACCCGTACGGCTACTGCGGGTTGGGTGGCACGGGTGTCAGCTGCCCTGCTGGGTTGAACACCACTCAGGCCTGACTGCTATCCGGATCACCTGATCAACGGAATTTCCGCGCTCTTGCTGAAGCAGGTTGTCTCGAACAGGTCGTTCTGTGCGATCGTTGCGTCGTGGGCGAAGTGGTGTCACTCCTGGATCGGCCGGTCTACACCTTCCGCGAGGTGGATCGGCTCCTCGGGCTGAACCAGGACACAACTCGGCGGTGGGTCGACGGCTATCGCCGTGCGGACAAGCGCTATGCGCCCATCGTCCGAGAAGAGCCCACAGGAGACCGATGGGTCACCTGGGGTGAGTTCACCGAGGTTCGTTTGCTGAGCGAGTACCGCGACCTCGACCACATCAGGATCCAGAAGCTACGGCTCGTTGTAGGGCATCTGCGTGCCGAGTTCGGGCATCGCTATCCGTTGGCCTACGCCCAGCCTTTCCTGGTCCCAGAGGGGCGCGAGATCCTGATGCGCGCTCAGCACGCTGCCGAACTCAATGAGGACCTCTTCGTCGTAGTCCGCACTGGTCAGCTGGTCATGACTCCGAGGGTTCAGCGGTTTGTAAAGGCGGCGACGTTCGCCACTGATCCACTTCGACCGACCTCCGAGCAGCGGATTGCAGTGCGGTTTCAGGCAGACCCGCGGTACCCGGACGTCGCGATTGATCCAGAGCAGCGCAGCGGACGACCCACCATCGTTGGTAGGGGAATCCTGGTTACGACGCTCGCCGAAATGGTGCTAGCGGGAGACGCCGCCGAGGATGTTGCGTCTTGGTACGACCTGACCCGTGATCAGGTTGAGCAAGCGGTCGACTTCACGGCCACCCACAACCTGGTGGCCTGAGGACTAGCTCAGTGGATCTTGAAGATGTTCGGTTCTTCATTGATGAGAACACGATCGCCCTTGGTAAGGCCATCGCGGGACTGCGCAATGACACTGCGTTGATCGGGCGACCACCCGTGGATCAACTCGTGACCGTTGGGATGCTCGATGTGGAGTGGATTCCAATCGTGGCGTCCCGAGGTTGGGTCGTGATCACGATTGATCACCATCTCCGCACGAGGCCCAACGAAGCAGGGCTGGCGCTGGAGCACGGGCTGAAGTGCGTGAACCTGAAGGGCGTTGGGAACCTGACGCGGTGGGCGCAGCTAGTGCGGCTGGCCAACCACTGGGATGAGGTCGAGGAGTTTGCGCGGACGCATCCCGATGGCCCCTGGTGGTTGTCGCTCAACAAGACCGGGCGCAAGGAGTACTCGTACAAGGTGTCGTAACGAGCCAGACTGCAGCGGGTCTTTGTGATGAACCAGAGGACTACCACCAGCAATATCTTTCGGACGCCAAGAACCCGTACGGCTACTGCGGGTTGGGTGGCACGGGCGTGTCCTGCCCAGCGGGGTTGAAGGTCGACCAAGTCTGACCGCGGCTCGAGTCACCGCGTGATCAGCAGAAGATGAGCCCACACGGCTTGGTCGTCGTGGTCGTCGTCGGCGGCCGCGGCTGAGTGGTCGTGGTGGTGGGCTTCGGCGGCTGAGCCGTGGTCGTCGTGACCCCGGTTGTCGTCGTCGCCGTGGTGGTCGTTGTCGTTGCCTTGGAAGAAGAAGACGGCGAGGACGACGACGGGTCGGACGACACGGTCAGTGATGGCTGCTCGGACTGAGTGGGCATCAGGGACGGGGTGTTGATCAGCGATACGCGGGCTGGTTTGTCGCCGTCCGGACCAGTCGGATCGCCCGCTGCGAGCGATCCGACATGCGGTGCGAGCACGTAAAACGCCGCGACGACGGCACCGAGGAGCGCCCCAGTGGCGAGCCGACCCGGCCCACTCATCGCCGCCAACACCCCGATTGCCTATCCCGTTCACTCGATTGGGTCAAGCAAAACGAGAGTTTTGGTATCGATCAAACCCTGGTGACCGTCACGCCGACTACGCCCTGTGACAGCGGGGCGATGGCCTTGAAGGCGCGCGGGGTCAGGTCGACGCAGCGGCCGGTGATGAACGGGCCGCGGTCGTTGATCCGCACGGTCACGGTCTTGCCGTTGGAGCGGTTCTTCACCTTCACCTTCGTGCCGAACGGCAGCGTCTTGTGCGCGGCGGTGAGCTTGTTGGGGTCGAAGCGCTCGCCGCTGGCCGTCGTGCCACCACCGGAGTAGTAGGAGGCCTTGCAGGTCTCGGCGGAGGCGACGGGGGAGAAGAGGACTGCGGAGGCGGCGATGGAGGCCAGCGTGAGGCCGGCGGCCGCGAGGATCTTTGCCATGGCACCAGCAACTCACCACCGAGCAAAGAGACGCCTAACGCGCGCCTAACCGGGAAACTGCTCCGCCGCGGACACGAGCAAATGCCAGTCACCCTCGGGCAACGTGCGCAGCCGGTCCAGCAGAACCGACATCCGCGCCAGTAACGCAGGGTGATCGGTCCAAAACGAAGGGTCTACTCTCAGTAGAGCGGCGAGCAGGTCGCCGGGATAGAGGGCGAACGACCGCAGCGGGTCGGACTCGACGTGCTCCAACGCCAGCAAAGCGGTCACGTCCAAGCCCACCTGATGCGTCACCAGCAGGTGCAGCGACGTCGGCGTCAGCTCCCGCACCGGCAGGTCGCGCAACGCGCACAGGTCCCGGTACAGCTGCGTGGACGACCGGTCAGGTCTCAGCCAGTCGTCGTCGCTCAGGTGCGCGAGCGTTCTGTCGCGGTCCACGCACCCATCGTGCCTGCCGGGGGAAGACCTAGCGGGCCGACTGAGGCAACTGTTCGGCATTGGGTGACTGCCAGCCGACCCGGACGAGCACCTCGCCCTCGTGCAGCAACGCCTGCGACGCCAGTCCCCACACGGTCGATGCGAGCAGCACGGAGCTCACGGCCTCGCCGAGTCGCATCCAGTCGTGGCCGATCATCCGCACCAACGCGCCGTTGCGCCGCGCCACGAGCTCCATGTCGCAGCTCTCGGCGTGGGCCGCGTGCAGCAGCCACGTCAGCGCGGAGTCCGGCACCTCGTCGGCCAGGAACGGTCGCGGATCCGCCCGTCGCAACGAGATCGCGGCGGCGGAGGCCACCTCGCACGAGAACGCGTCCAGCTCCCAGCGCGGGTGCACGGACGCGACCTGACCGTCAGCACCTGCAGACCGCAGCACGTGGCAATCCCAGCCCATCGCGGACAGTGCGACGCGCACGTGGTGAAGCACCGCACCACACGCGAGCAGCGCCGTCTGGTCCGTGCGCGTCGTGACGAGCTCCAGGCACTCGTTGCCCTCACGCCACCGCCACGGCGGCACGATGTCGAACGACGGTGCCCGCGCGGCGAGCTTCAGGACTTCCTCGACCGTTCCCGCGTCTGGGGTGCGCACGCTGGTCCTCATCCGGAGCAGCCTGCCGACCGCCGGTTGCACGAAGCCTGCGTCACGACTGCGCGGCCGCGACCACGGAGGTCACGGTCATCGCCGACCCGCGCGCGAACGCTGCGGCGTAGTCCTCCTCGCCCAATGCCTGCAGGCAAAGAGCCACGCATTGGTCGTGCGAGGCCGCGAAGTTCGCCGACCCGAACAGCGGCAACCCCACCGACTGCCACACCCGGTCTGCGCCTCCCAACAACAACGCGGCGTGCGAAGCGGCTCCACACACGACCGAGATCAGCGCCAGCAGCTCGACGGACACCGCGATCCCCAGCAGGTCGTCGAACTTCTCCTTGATGCGCAACGAAGAAGTAGCCAGCTCACGGGCCTCCTCGACGTCACCGCGCCCCATCGCGACGAACGCCAGGACGTACAACGCGTACGCGCGCGCCCACAGCTCACCGTTTTCCTCGCACACGGTTCGTGCCTCGGAGCAAAGAGAGGCTGCGCGGTCGAGGTCACCACCAAAAGCCACGGTTATCGCCAACGCCACCCGCGCCATGATCACGTTGCTGTCCAGGTGCCCGAGCTCGGTGTGCGCGCGGTCTGCTTCGGTCAGCAGCGACGCACCCAGCGGCAGGTCGTCGTTGAAGACCGCTGCCGCACCCTGCACGTACGTCGCGTAGACGTCCGCGTCCGCGTCGTCGAGCAGGGCAGCCTCCGTGCGGCACGCTTCCAGCAGCGCGGGCACGGCGGCCGTGTTGCCCTGCAACGTCGCCACATATCCGTTGACCCACAACGCCTTGCAGCGTGCCCTCGACGGCTCGGTCTCCATCGACAACGCCCAGTTCAGCCAGTGCCGTCCCTCGGCGAACCGCCCGCAGCCGACCCAGTAGAACCACAGCGTCGCCGCCAGCCGCAGACCCGAGTCCGCCTCGCCGGGCGTCGTCAGCGAGTACTCCAGAGCCGCCCGCAGATTGCCGCTCTCAGTCGTCATCCACCCGACGGTCGCGGCCTGCCGTGGCGTGAACCAGGCACGTTCGCCCTGCTGAGCGACACCGGCGTACCAGTCGCGATGCCCCAACCGCAGCCGTGCCTCCTCATCGCTCGCACGCAACCGCGTCTGCCCGTACTGACGCATCGTCTCCAGCAACCGATAGCGCGCCACGCCCGCGTGTTCTTCGCGCTGCAGCACGGACTTGTCGACCAGCCCGTCGACCGCGTCGAACATGAAGTCCGCGGTCAGCGAGTCGTCCGAGCACACCGCCTCGGCCGCCGCGAGGTCGAAGCTGCCCGCGAAGACCGATGCCCGCGCCCACAGCAGCTGCTCGCGCGGCGAACAGAGGTCGAAGCTCCAGTCCATGGTCGCCAGCAGGGTCTGGTGCTGCGGCAACGCGGTCCGGCCGCCGTCGGTCAGCACCTTGAACCTGTCGTCGAGCCGTTCCAGCAGCTGCGCGGGGGTCAGCGCGCGTACTCGCAGCGCCGCCATCTCGATCGCCAGCGGGATGCCGTCGAGCCGTCGGCACAGGTCCGCCACGGCCTGCTCGTTCGCCCCCGTGATGACGAACGAGCCAGGCACCGCGGCGTCGGCGCGTTGAGCGAACAACGTCGCCGCCGGATAGGGGACGGACAACGGCGCCACGGCCAGCACCTGCTCGCCGTAGACGCGCAATGCACGACGAGAAGTGGCGATGACTCGCAACCGAGGCGCGACCCGCAGCAGCGTGTCGACCAGCACCGCGCAGTGGTCGACGACGTGCTCGCAGTTGTCCAGCACCAGCAACGCGTCTCGATCGGCGAGGAACTCCGTGAGCACCGAAAGCTGCCCACGCCCGGTCTGGTCGACCACTCCCAGCGCCTCGGCCACGGTGTGCGGCACCAAAGCCCTGTCGCGCAACGCCGCGAGCTCCACCAGCCACACCCCGTCCGGTGGCTGCTCGCCCCGCGCCACGTGGAGGGCGAGCCGCGTCTTGCCCACCCCGCCGACGCCGATCAGCGTGACCAGCCGGTGCTGCCGGATCAGACCGGCGACGTGCTCGGTCTCCGGCCGGTCCACGAAGCTCGACCGGTCGGCGGGCAGGTTGCCGCGGATCGGCACCGGTGTGCGTTCGGTCAGGTCGAGGCGTGGATCAGCGGCCAGCACCGCCTGTTCGAGGTCGCGCAGCCGGGTGCCGGGCTCGATGCCCAGCTCGTCGACCAGCACGCCACGTGCCCGTTGGAACGCGGCCAACGATTCTGCCTGCCGTCCCGACCGGTAGAGCGCGATCATCAGCTGCTCCCACAGCCGTTCGCGGAACGGGTGCTGCTCGACCAGCGAGTTGACCAGCGGCGCCACGGCGGCGTGCTCACCGAGTGCCAGCGAGGCCTCCATCAGGTCCTCGGTCGCGCCCATCCGCAGCTCGGTGAGCCGGGCGGACTCGTGCCGCGTCCACTCGCCCGGCCGGCAGTCCGCGAGTGGATCACCCGTCCACAACGCCAGTGCCTCCCGGAGCATCCGTGCGGAATCCACCGGGTCGTCGCTCTTGCGTGCTGCTGCGACGAGCGCCTCGAACCGTGCGACGTCCACGGTGTCCGCAGGCGTGTTGAGCACGTAACCCGGCTCGCGGGTGGTGATCAGCTCGCCGAGCCCGGCGTCGCGGATCTGGCCGCGCAGGCGGGCGAGCAGGCTGTGCAGGGTTTTCGTGGCGGTCGCGGGCACCTCGTCCGACCAGAGCGCGTCCACGAGGGCGCTGCGCGGCACCGTCTCGCCCGGATTGAGGGCGAGCCGTGCGACGAGCGTCCGTTGTCCCGCGCTGCTGAGCTGAACTGCTCCGTTCGGGCCGGTGAGTTCGAGCGGACCGAGCAGCCGGATGATCACTTCAATTCGTCCTGTCGTCAGCCCCCGACAAAGGCTGGAACCGGGACAAGATACTGCAATGGAATTCGACCCGAGAATCAACGCCCAGCGAGTGACCGCATACGCCGACCTGCGTGCCGTGCTGGCTGATCCGGTGACGTTCTCCTCCCGGAACATGACAGGTCCGCAGGTCGCGGCCGTGGCGGCACTGCTGCCGCCGGAGCAGCGGCGATTGCTGGAATTGATGTCCTCGCTCAACGCGGCGGACGGATCCAGGCACGCCAGAATTCGTGCGGCGGCGAATCAGAAATTCACTCCAACGGCCGTGCGCCAAATGGCTGATGCAATTCGATTACGGGCTCGGACACTCCTGGACGAACTGCCGGAGGAGGCCGACTTCGTCAGCGAGTTCGCCACGCCGTTCGCGTTGGGCGTCGTCGGTGACCTGCTCGGCGTGCCCGAACGCGATTTCCCGCTGTTCCGCGAGTTCGTGGCGCCGGTGCTGGAGCTGACCAGCGGCGAGGAGGTCAGCGAGCGGGTGCTCGGGTCGTACTTCGCCGGGATGAACGAGTTCTGCGCCTACTTCGGGCGCTCGGACGCGTTCAAGGGTGGTCAGCTGTCCGAGCAGGAACGGCTGTCGTTGTGCCTCGCGACCGTCGTCGCGGGCACCGACTCGACCACGAACCTGTTGTCCAGCACGCTGCTGCGGCTCGACGCACGGGAACGACGGCTGGGCGGCGTCGTGGAGGAGGTGGTGCGGCTCGACGCGCCGTTCATCGGCTTCTTCCGCACGGCGACGTGCCCGGTGACGATGGGCGGGGTGAAGATCGACGAGGGCGACCACCTGTTCCTCGACTACGCGGCGGGCAACCGCGACCCGAAGGTGTTCACCGAGGACTTCGACCCCGGCAGGCCGTCCGTGCCTGGCCATCTCGGCTTCGGGCACGGACCGCACTACTGCCTCGGCGCGCAGCTCGCGCGCCTGGAGGGCCGGATCGTCGCCGAAGAGCTGCTCGACCGCTCGTCCGAGGTGGCCGAGCAGCCCGGCGACGTGCGCTACCGCAGGCACCTGATCAGTCACGGGCCCGCAGAGCTGCGGTTCAGGCCAGGGCGGCGTCCAGCGTGATGTTCTCGACGGCCGCGAGCGCCTTGGAGACAGGGCAGTTCTTCTTGGCGCCCTCGGCCGCCTCGACGAAAGCCTCCTGCGTGAGACCGGGGACGTTGGCGCGCACGGTCAGGTGGATGGCCGTGATGCCCTGGCCGGCGACGAAAGTCACCTTGGCGTTGGTGTCGATGGAGGTGGGCGGCGTGCCGGCACCGGTCAGGCCGTGCGAGAGCGCCATGGAGTAGCAGGACGAGTGCGCCGCCGCGATGAGCTCCTCGGGGCTGGTCTTGCCACCGGCCTCCTCGGCCCGCGCCTTCCAGTCGATGTCGAAGCTGCCGCTCTTGGACGTGTCGAGGTTGACGTTGCCCTTGCCCTCGATGAGAGAGCCTTCCCAGTGCGCGCTTGCCGATTGGGTGACAGCCATGATCTCCATGTCCTTGTCGAACGAGCTCGATCAGGTTGATGCGAGCGGACACCGCAAGCTTTCCACGGCGGCGCCCAGAGATCACCCCGAGAACTCCGGAGAACGAAGAAGGCCCAGTTGCCACGCGGGTGGCTACCGGGCCCAGGAGGCTCAACGGACACCGAGCGACGCGTCAACTGCGGGGGTTTGGGGGGTCGTCCCCCCAATATCATCCGAAACGAAGAACGGCTCACGCTCTCCGTGAGCATGAGCCGTCCTGAGTGAAGAGCGGATGACGAGACTCGAACTCGCGACCCTCACCTTGGCAAGGTGATGCGCTACCAACTGCGCTACATCCGCACTGCCTTACGGGAAAGAACTATACAACAGCGTTAGACGGCGTCTCGACCGGGGGGTTGCAGACCGGCCAACAGCTGATCTACCTCCTCCAACTGTTCCTTGGTCCAGCGCCACTCCCACAACGCGCGCACCTTGGGCAGCACGTCGACCGGCAACCAGGCGGCAACTTCCTCGCGAAGGTCCCAGTCGTCGAACACGTGCTCGTAGAAGCTGATCAGTGCGGCGTTCTCCAGGAACTGCTCCTGCTGGTGGAAGCACCAGTGCGCGAACCCGTACGCGCGCCGCAGCACGTCGTCGTCCTGCTCGCGATGAGCTTCGGCCGCCAGCTGCGACAGCTCGGAGAAGAAGACGTGGCAGGACCACTCCTCGGTCATGGCGACATCACGAAGCTCCGGCACGAGGGCCGAAGCGCGTTCCCGCCAGTCCACCACGGGCGTGACGATAGTCGCTGGATCTTCTTCCGCCGACGGCCCGACGCCCACCTGTGACCGTCTCGTCACCGAATGCGTTGCGCTGATCAGCTCACGACTATCGGATGGTCTTGTATATCGACCTGTTCTCATCCGGAGGCAGGTCTGGCCCCTTGTGGCATGTTGAACCCTGTGATGGTCGACGAGAACGAGGTCGACCGGGACCTGCTCGCCAGGGTGCGCGAGGGAGACGACTCGGCCTACGGCGAACTGTTCTCCCGGCACGCGGACGCGATCCGCCGTTTCTCACTCAGGCACGTCCGCGAGGCGGCCGAAGCTGACGACCTCACCGCCGAGGCGTTCTTCCGCATGCTGCAGGCGATCAGGCGCGGAAGCGGTCCGACCGACCACGTCCGCACCTACCTGCTGACGGTCGCGAGGCGTGTCGCGTGGGAGTGGAGCGGTCGCCGGCGTGATGTCCCGGTGGAGGACGAGGAACTGGGCCGCCGAGTCGAGCCCGTGAGTGACAACGCGAACCGCAGAGCCGAGCACAACCTCATCACCAGAGCCTTCTCGAGCCTGCCCGAACGCTGGCGGGTCGTGCTGTGGCGCGTCGAGGTGGAGGGCGAGCGCCCCGCCTCCGTGGCACCGCACTTCGGTCTCTCGCCGAACGCCATGTCCGCGTTGGCCCGCCGCGCGCGTGAGGGCCTGCGTGCGGCGTACCTGCAGGCGCACCTGGCCGCCGACGACGGGCGTTCGTCGTGCGCGGCGATCCGGTCGAAGCTCGGCACCTACACCGCCGGTGGGGTCCAGGGCGTAGAAGAACGCCGGATCCGCGCCCACCTGGACGCCTGTTCTTCCTGCTCACAGCTCTACATCGAGCTGAACGAGGTCTGCGCGGCCCTGCGCGCCAACTCGGCGTTCCTGATCGTGCCGTCCACGCTCGGCTTCGCGTTCGCCGGGAAGATGCTGATCAGCAAGGCGAAGATGGCGGTCGTGGCGGCGGGTGTGGCCACGATCGGCCTGTTCGGGACGATGGCGGCGGTGTTCAACGGTGGTCCTGGTGCGGCCGTGTTGCAGCCGGACCAGCACCCGGTGATCGCCATGAGCACGTCGGGTTCCAGTTCGGGGCACAGCCAGGAGATCGTGGCCGCGCCGGCGCCGGAGACCCAACAGCAGCAAGTGCGGCCGCAGGAGAACGTCGTCAACCCCGGTGGTGCGCCGAAGCAGGAGACCGTGCGCAAGACGACGTCGACCCCGCCGCCGGCCCAGGAACACCGGGAGCCACCGGCCGAGCGGGCGTTGCCGGTCGTCCAGTCGTCGTCCTCGCCGACCGAGGTCATCACCTCGGTGTCCACCACAGCCACGCGGGACATCAGGTCGCTGGACACCGCGCCCTCGTCGTCCGAGCCGGTCTACCCGCCCCCGGACCCGTGCTCGACGCCGCAGACCACGACCACCACGATCACGCTCTACCCGAAGCCGCTCGTCCAGGACTGACGGTGACGATCTAGGTCGAGCGAGTTCACCCACAAGGCTCGGCCCGCGCCAGGTACGGTTTGAGAAGAATCGACCGAGCGTGGGAGACGGGTTTATGACGCGGCTGGTGCGCGGTGCCGATGGGCGGATGTGGACGGTCCACAGCCGCATCGAGTGGCGCAACCCGGAGGAGTCCGACGACTTCGAGCACGACGTCAGCGGTGGCATCCTGCCAGGGATAATGATGGCCGGGATGCTCGTCGTCATGACGGTGGTGCTCATCGCGTGGACGCCAGAGCAGGTCGTCGTGCCCGCGTGGCTGATCCTCGCGCTGATCTTCCTGTTCGCGTTCTTCCCGGTCCGCTGGGCGCTGCGCCGGCCGCACACGCTGGTCGCGGAGAGCAAGGCCACCGCCGACGAGCTGCCACCCGAGCGGTGGATCGGGTCTGTCCGGGGGCCGATGGCGGTCCGCCAGGAGGCCTCGCGCGTGGCTCGCACGATCGAGATGCACTCGCTGCCCGACGTCGAGGGCCCGCTGCAACCCGTCGACTGATGCGACACTGGACCGGTGCCCGAACTACCTGAGGTAGAAGCACTGGTCCACCACCTGCGTGAGAACGCGGTGGGCCGAACCGTGCACCGCGTCGACGTCGCGTCACTGCAGGTGCTCAAGACGTTCGACCCGCCGTGGACCGCGTTGCACGGCCAGGAGGTCGTGGCGGCGCACCGGCACGGCAAACACCTGGACCTCGAGGTCGCGGACGGCCTCCACCTGGTCGTTCACCTCGCCCGCGCCGGCTGGCTGCGCTGGGCGGACACCATGTCGGCGCCGCCGCCCAAGCAGGGCCGTGGTCCGCTGGCGTTGCGCGTGCACCTCGGCCCGCCCGGTCAGGGCCCGGGGTTCGACCTGACGGAAGCGGGCACGAAGAAGGGGCTCGCGGCGTGGATCGTGCGCGACCCTCGGACGATCGCGAGCATCGCGCGGCTGGGTCCGGACGCGCTGGGGATCACCCGCACGCAGCTCGAGGACCTGCTGCGCGGGCGCACCGAGCGGTTGAAGACGGCGTTGACGGATCAGTCGCTGATCGCGGGCATCGGCAACGCGTACTCCGACGAGATCATGCACATGGCCCGGTTGTCGCCGTACGCGACCACGGGCAAGTTGAACGCCGAACAGCTCGACCACCTGCACGAGGCGATGCTCAGCACGCTGACCGATGCCGTCGCACGGTCCGTCGGTCAGGACGCGGCTCGGCTCAAGGGTGAGAAGCGGTCGGGGTTGCGGGTGCACGCGCGCACCGGGCTGCCTTGTCCCGTGTGTGGCGACACGGTTCGTGAGGTGTCGTTCGCGGACAAGGCGTTCCAGTACTGCCCGACGTGTCAGACCGGCGGCAAGCCGTTGGCCGACCGCCGGTTGTCGCGCCTGCTCAAGTGACGATGAGGACTTCCAGGGTGCGAGGGCCGTGGACGCCCTCCACCCGGTTGAGCTCGATGTCGCTCGTCGCCGACGGTCCGCTGATGAACGTCAACGGTCGCGTGGGCTCCAGTCGGTGCAACGCTTCCGGTACCGACGCGGCGATCTGGTCCGCCCGCACCACGCACAGGTGGTAGTCGGGGAGCAGGGTGAGTGCCCGGCGGCCCTGACCTTCACCGCCGTCGAGGACGATCGTCCCGGTGTCCGCGATCGCGACCGCGCATCCGGTCAGCACGCCGTCCGCCTGGTCCAGCTCCTCGATCGTCAGCGGTTCGTGCAGCCACGTGACGCCGTCGATCAGCCACTCGTCCGGAACCCCTTGTGGCGCAACGATTCGCTTGCCGACGAGTTGGTGCAGGGCCTCCGGAACGCTGGGCACGGTGTGCACGATCGCGCGGTAGTCGGCGACCCGTTCCGCGAACAGCTCGATGCCACCGCTGCCCGTCATGTTGTAGCCGCGGAGCGTTTGCGGCGCTGCCGGGACCTTCGCGTCGCGGATGCGCTGAAGGATTTCTTCTTTGGCGCTAGCCACGGTTCTTCCTCCACCACGTGCGGAACGACTCGGCCGGCGGGGCGGGCACGTCGCGTGACGACGTCCACTTCGAACCCGGCCAGGGCAGGGACGTGATCTTGCCGTCCTTGGCCAGGAATCGGGCCAGGGAACCGGCTTTCTGCGCTTTCTCGTACCGCGAGGCCGACGCGAAAATCCACGCGGCGGCGGCCATCGCGACCGATTCCGCCGTACGGCCCTTGGCTTCCACGACCTCGGCGCGCAGGTGCGTGAGGACCGACGGGATGTCGATGCGCACCGGGCAGACCTCGAAGCACGCGCCGCAAAGTGAAGAGGCGTAAGGAAGTGACGCTGCCTGCGGGTCGTGCATGTCACCGACCAGCTGTGGTGTCAGGATCGCGCCGATCGGGCCGGGGTAGACCGAGCCGTACGACTGGCCGCCGGTGCGCTCGTAAACCGGGCAGACGTTGAGGCACGCCGAGCACCGGATGCACCGGAGTGCCTGGCGCCCAACGGAATCCTCCAGCGTCGAGGTGCGGCCGTTGTCGATCAGCACGAGGTGGAACTTCTGCGGGCCGTCGCCAGGGGTCACGCCGGTCCACACGCTCGTGTACGGGTTCATCCGCTCCGCGGTGGACGAGCGGGGCAGCAGCTGCAGGAAGACCTCGAGGTCCTGCCACGTCGGCACGAGCTTCTCGATGCCCATCACGGTGATCAGGGTGTCCGGCAGCGTCAGGCACATCCGGCCGTTGCCCTCGGACTCCAGCACCACGATCGCCCCGGTGTCGGCGACCGCGAAGTTCGCGCCCGAGATGGCGACCTTGGTGGTGAGGAACTTCTGGCGCAGGTAGACGCGTGCCGCCTCGGCGAGGTCCGCGGGTTCGTCCGACACCTCGACACCCATGCGGCGCTGGAAGATCTCGCGGATCTCCGAGCGGTTGCGGTGGATCGCGGGCACCAGGATGTGCGACGGCCGGTCGTCGCCGAGCTGCACGATCAGCTCGGCGAGGTCGGTCTCGATCGCGTGCACGCCACCGGCTTCGAGAGCTTCGTTGAGCGCGATCTCGGCCGTGGCCATGGACTTGACCTTGACGACCTCCTGCGCGTTCTCGGCTCGGCACAGGTCGAGCACGATCCGGTTGGCCTCTTCGGCGTCGCGTGCCCAGTGGACGACGCCGCCGCGTGCCGTGACCGA
The DNA here is from genome assembly GCA_032230575.1 of Pseudonocardiales bacterium. Lineage (GTDB taxonomy): Bacteria > Actinomycetota > Actinomycetes > Mycobacteriales > Pseudonocardiaceae > Lentzea. The sequence goes on from JAVXWK010000493.1 coordinate 13,173, forward strand.
CTCCTCGAGCTGCAGCAGGAGCGTGTCGAGGCGGGACAGGACGTCGTCCTTGATCTGCTCGCCGGCGACCCTGAGCATTTCCCAATCGGTCATCTCGGCGACCGCGGCCGCCCTGCGCCCGCGGATGGTCCCGGTGGCCTTGCGCAGGTTCTGCCGCAGCTGGGTGTCGTTCAACGCCGCTTTCGCGGCCTTGGGGAACGTCGGGCTGCCCAGCCAGGTCACGGGGTTGCGCGCCACGGGTCCTCCTCGGTCGAAGCCAGGATCTCGGCCAGGTGCACCGGCCGCACGCCCGCGCGCAACCGCGACAGGCCACCGCCGATGTGCATGAGGCAGGAGTTGTCACCGGCTGAGACAACCTCGGCGCCGGTGTCGAGCACGCACCTC
>JAVXWK010000349.1:0-12878 GCA_032230575.1 Pseudonocardiales bacterium
GTTGTGGAGCGGCTCTACCTGCCGTGGCTCGGCGGGCACAAGATGGTGGCGGCTCTGGTGCGGCCGGTCTACTACGTGTTCGGGTTCGCGAAGGACCGCGCGGACCTGCCGGAACTCGTCCGCGAACTGACAGGCCAGCTGCCGCTGCTCTGACCGCCAAGCTGACGCAGGGGTCCCCCGCCAAGGGGACCCCTTCTTTAATTCTCTCAGACAGGTCTGACAATTTCGTTCGCGCAGCTCAGGCCGTGCTCGGCAGGTACGAGTGCAGGTCCGCCGGCAGGTCCTTGCGGTACTTGACGTTCAGCTTCCGGTACACCCTCGTGAGGTGCTGCTCGATCGTCGAAGGCGTGATGTACAGCTTCGACGCGATCTCCCGGTTCGTGTACCCCACAGCCGCCAGCGCGGCCACCCGCCGCTCAGCGTCCGTCAACGTGGCGATCGGATCAACGGGCTTCTCCTCGGCCGGAGCATCCTCGTCGACCTTGCCGCGCGAAGGCAGCAACTCCTCACACAGCTCAGCCGCGTCACACACGTTCGCCACGTGCCAAGCCCGCCGAGCCACGGTCCAAGCCCGCCGATGCTCCCGCAAAGCCTGATGCGCCTTGGACAGGTCGGCAAGCGCACGAGCCAGCTCGTACTGGTCCCCGTACTCCTCCAGCACCGCCACCGCGTCCTGCAACAACTGCGGCCGGTTGTGCGGCTGATTGGTGGCGGCCAGCAACCGCAACGCCACCCCACGAGTCCGCGAGCCCTCAGGCCCCAGCCGAGCCAGCTGCTCGTTGATCAGCCGCTTGGCCTCGTCCCGGTTCGCCCCGTGCAGCAACCACGCCTCCGCGGCCGAGGTCCGCCACGGCACCACCCCAGGCTGATCCACACCCCACGACGTCATCAACTCGCCGCACGACAAGAAGTCCGCCAAAGCCGCATAGTGCCGCGAAGTAGCGAGGTAGTGATGGCCGCGGGCATACAGATAGTGCAACCCGTACCGCGACTGGAACATCGCCTCGGGCACCGGCTGCTCCAGGAACGACGCCGCGTCCTCGTGCCGCCCCATCTTCGTGGCCGCGTTGATCAGGATCCCCAGCGGCATCCCCAGCGCCACACCCCACCCACCGGCGGGCATGAGGTCCAAAGCGTTCTGCGCGTGCTCGAAAGCCGAAGTCAGTTCGCCACGACGCAACGACACCTCGGCCCGCACGCACGAGAAGAACGCCCGCGCCACAACGAGGTTCTTGACCCGAGCTTCCTCCAGCAGCCGGTCACACCAGTGCGCCGCAACGTCCAGCCGATCCGCGTACACCAAGGCCTGCAACGCCAGCATCGCCGACTCCGGCCCCCACGACCCGCTGTCCGACGGCCGGGCCGCCTGCAGCACGTGCTCGGCATCAGTGGCCGACGCGTCATTGGCCCCGTACGTCAGCACATTCGCCAAAGCGGTGACCGCTTTCAGCATCGGCCCGGACGTCAGGCTCACCATCCGCGTCTTCGGAGATTCCGGAGCAGTCGTGGTCCGCCGCGCCAAAGTCGGATGCGAGCACGCCAGCCACAGCTCCATCGCCCGCGACCCGTTGCTGGACGTGGTAGCGCGCCGGACCCGTTCCAGGGCCTCGGTGGACTCGTCGACCTGGCAGTTCCACAACATCGGCTGCACCAGGGAGGTCACGTCCCGGTCCGACAGCTGCCCGGCCCGCATCGCCGGCACCACCGTCCCCAACCGGCGACCGGCGGCGGAAGGGTTCACCCGCCACTCCACCCGCACCAGCTTCGCCGCGATCGCCGCCCGCCCGTGCACCTCGACACAAGCCCGGTGCGCCAACTCCAGATACCGCAACGCCGTGTCGATCTGCTCATCCCGCAGGGCGTGCTCGGCGGCCTCCTCGAAGACCGGCACCATCCACGGGTTCTCGGAGTGGTCCGCCATCACCAGATACGGAGCGACCTCGGTGGCAGGCGCACCCTCGTCGTGCAGCAACAAAGCCGCCCCGAGATACATCTCCTTGCGGTCCTGAGCGGACAGATCGTCCAGCACGGCACCGCGAGCGGCCGAGTCGCGGAACCAGCCGTCACACAGCAGCCCGGCCTCGTTCATCACGTCCAGCGCGGAATCCACCGTCTCGACGTCGACACGAGCCAAGCGGCCCAACGACTCCCGCGTAGCACCATCACCTGTCACGGCCAAAGCACGCGCTACTGGCAAGACGTGATGATCAGAGCGATGCAGACAGCTCACCAGAGCACGCCGATAGCTCGGCCCGATCACCAGACCACCGTCATCGCGCGGCTTGCACAACCGCTGATCGTCGAGCAAAGACCGCACGAGCAACGGATTGCCGCCGGACAGCGACATCGCCTCCGAGGCGTGCGTCGCAGTGTCGAACAGGTCCTCGACAGAGCCCAGGGGGGCCAACGAAACATCCCGGCAGTGCGGGTGCCGCAACAGTTCGGTGTGCAGCGCGGTGTGAGCGGCTCGCGGCGACGCGGTCTCGCTCAACATCAGCAGCACCTTGACCTGGCCGAGCCGCCGGATCAGATAGAGCAGCCAGTGCAACGACGACAAGTCCGCGTGCTGCACGTCGTCGATACCGATCACCAACGGCGTCTCGGCGGTCAGGTCCATCAACGCGATGCACAACGCGTGCAGCTGCCGCGCGGAAGGCCCGTCGGCGCAACGTGCGGCGGCGTCGAGCAGCTCGCCGACCTCGGCGGGCGCATCCAGGGGATGGAAGATCTGGCCCACCACACCGAAAGGCAGGTCGCGCTCGAACGCCGAACACGTCGCCTTCACGAAGTTCACGCCGGAAGCCTCGCCGAACGCGTGCAGCAGCTCGGTCTTCCCGCTCGCCACCGGACCGGTGAGCAGAGCGACCCTTCCGGATCCTGACAGGGAGTCCGTCAACAGCGTCTCCAGGGCGGCCCACTGGTCGTCGCGCTCGATGAGACCCGCGAGCCGTGCCTTGGTCATGCTGTTGTCGGACGTCCTGGTCATGATGATGTACCTCTCGCCACGACGAGTCGGCGTCGAGCGTCGCAGGCGGACACATCCTCATGAAATCGATACGCGCCGGTTCTAGGTGTTCTCCTGGACCTGGGGTGCATTCCAACACTAGGGCTTCTTCTGGAGAAGACTGTCTCCCTGGGACACACCCCCGCGCCGTCGGGCAGGCTCGCGGTCACCAGGCGTCAGCCCGAAGGGTGAAGTCCATGAGCCAGCGGCCGGTTCTGTTCGTCAGTCTGCCGGAGAGCGGCCTGCTGAACCCGATGCTCGTGCTAGCGGAGGAGCTCTCGCGCCGCGGTGTCGAGAACCTGTGGTTCGCCACCGACGACAAGGGCCGCGAGGAAGTGGAGGCGGCCGCGGCCGGTTCGCCGATCCGGTTCCGCTCGCTCGGCGAGGTGATCCCGGAGATGTCCTCGGTGACGTGGCCCGACGACATCTACGCGAAGGTGACGCAGCGGTCGAGGTTCAAGGCGCGCAAAGCCGTCATCGAGCAGACACATCGGCCGGAGCTGCGGGTTCCCAAGTACCGCAGGCTCGCCGAGCTGGTCGACGAGATCCAGCCGGCCCTGATGGTCGTCGAGTCGATGTGCATGTTCGGTTACGAGGTCGCGATCACCAAGGGGATCCCTTACGTGATCAGCAACCCGTTCGTGCCGTCGAACCTCGTGACGTCCGCGGTACCGATCGGCCCGTCCTACACGCCGAAGGACTTCCCGCGCCCCCACACCGGCCTGCCCGCGGACATGTCGTTCGCGCAACGCTGGGCCAACAAGCTCTTCGGGTGGCGCACGCTCGCGATGGCGTTCTCCAAACAGAACAAGGAACGCAACGCCGAGAACGCGAAGGTCGTCGAGGAGCTCGGCATCTCCCCCGAGGCACGCGGCCAGTTCGCGCGGGTCGAGAAGTCCGAGCTGGTGCTGTGCTACTCGATCCCGGAGATGGACTACCCGTTCGACATCCCGGAGAAGATCCGCACGGTCGGCGCGCTGGTGCCGCCGCTCCCCCAGGCCGATCCCGGCGAGCTGGGCGAGTGGCTGGACACGCAGAAGTCCGTGGTGTACATGGGCTTCGGCACGATCACCCGGCTGACCCGAGACCAGGTCGAGGCGTTCGTGCAGGTCGCCCGCACGCTGGACGGCAAACACTCGATCCTGTGGAAACTGCCGCGCGACCAGCAGAAGTTCCTGCCGGACGAGCTTCCCGGCAACCTGCGCATCGAGACGTGGGTGCCGTCGCAGCTGGACGTGCTGGCGCATCCGAACGTCAAGCTGTTCTTCACGCACGCGGGCGGAAACGCCTACACCGAAAGCATCTACTTCGGCAAGCCGATGGTGTCGCGTCCGCTGTGGGTGGACTGCTACGACCAGGCAGTGCGCGCTCAGAGCTTCCGCGTCGGGCTGACGCTCGACAAACCGCACACCGTCGACCCGCGCGACGTCGTGGACAAGCTCACCCGCGTCCTGGACGACCCGGAGTTCCGGGAGAACGCCGAGCGTCTCGCCGCGCTCCAGCACGCCGCCGGTGGCCGCAAGACCGCCGCGGATCTCATCCTTTCCCTTCCCGCGCTGGCCTCGAAGTGAGTTGATGATGAGCTACCGCTATCCCGTGTCGATGCCGTCGTTGCGCGGCAACGAGCTCGAGTACACGACGAAGGCCGTGACGGACGGCTGGATCTCCTCGCAGGGCCCGTACGTGCCGCGGTTCGAGGAGGCTTTCGCGGCCTACAACGGAGTCCAGCACGGCGTCGCCTGCTCGTCCGGCACGACAGCGCTGACACTCGCGTTGCGCGCGCTGGGAGTCGGCCCCGGCGACGAGGTGATCGTTCCCGAGTTCACGATGATCGCGTCGGCCTGGGCCGTCACCTACACCGGCGCGACACCGGTGTTCGTCGACTGCGCGGACGACCTCGACATCGACGTCACGAAGATCGAGGAGAAGATCACCCCGCGCACCAAGGTGATCATGCCGGTGCACATCTACGGCCGGCGGTGCGACATGGAGCCGATCCTCGAACTCGCCTACGAGTACAACCTGAGAGTCGTCGAGGACTCCGCCGAGGCGCACGGCGTGAAGCCGACAGGAGACATCGCGGCGTTCTCGCTGTTCGCCAACAAGATCATCACATCGGGCGAAGGTGGCATTTGTGTCACCAACGACCCGCACCTGGCGCGGCAGATGGCGCACCTGCGGGGAATGGCGTTCACCCGCGACCACAGCTTCCTGCACAAGAAGCTCGCCTACAACTTCCGCATGACGAACCTGCAGGCGGCGGTCGCGCTCGCGCAGACCGAACGCCTCGACGAGATCATCGCGACACGCTCCCAGATCGAGAAGCGGTACGACGAGGGCCTTCGGGGCATCGACGGGATCACGCTCATGCCGCCGCGTGACGTGTTGTGGATGTACGACCTGCGTGCTGAACGCCGTGAGGAGCTCATGAGGTTCCTCGCGGAGAAGGGGATCGAGACCCGCCTCTTCTTCAAGCCGATGAGCAGGCAGCCCGGCTATCTCGACCCGGTGTGGCCGTCGCTGAACGCGAACCGGTTCGCCGAGGACGGGCTCTACCTCCCCACCCATGCCGAGCTGACCGAAGACGACCAGGACTACATCGTGGGGCAAGTCCGCCAGTTCTACGAGGTATGACATGACGAGCACCGACGCCGACCTAGTCCCGTTCATGATGCGCCGCCCCGGCGCACCCTTCCCTCCCCCCGAGTACGAGGAGTTCCGCACCAGGTCCGGCCTGGTGAAGGCCGGGCTGCCGTCCGGCGAGACCGTGTGGCTGGTCACGAGGCACGAGGAGGTGCGCGCGGTGCTCACCGACCCGCGCATCAGCTCCAACCCGAACCACGAAGGCTTTCCGCGGCCGTCGCGCACAGTGGGCGCGCCGTCCGCGGACGACGTGCCCGGCTGGTTCGTGTCGCTGGACCCGCCCGACCACAACAGGTTCCGCAAGGCGCTGATCCCCGAGTTCACGGTGCGCCGCATCCGGTCACTGCGCCCGGCGGTCGAGGAAATCGTCGACCGTGCAATCGACCAGATGCTGGCGAAAGGCAACACCGCGGAACTCGTCGAGGATTTCTCCCTCACGGTGCCATCGCTCGTGATCTCCTCCCTGCTGGGAGTGCCCAAAGTGGACCGCGACTTCTTCGAGGAGAAGACGAAGGTCCTCGTGACGCTGACGTCGACCGACGAGGAACGGGACAAGGCGTCCGAACACCTGCTCCGCTACATCAACCGGCTGATCACGATCAAGTCCAAGCGCCCCGGCGACGATCTGATCAGCAGGCTTCTCCAGGGCGGTCTGCTGACGCCCCAAGAGCTTTCCGGCGTCTCGATGCTGCTGCTCATCGCGGGCCACGAGACGACGGCGAACAACATCTCGCTCGGTGTCGTCACGTTGCTGCAGCAGAAGCAGTGGATCGACGACGACCGCATGATCGAGGAACTGCTGCGCTACCACTCGGTCGCCGACCTGGTGGCGTTGCGCGTGGCGATCGAGGACGTGGAGATCGGCGGGCAGCTGGTCCGCAAGGGTGAGGGGATCGTGCCGCTCGTGGCCGGCGCGAACCACGACCCGGAGATGTTCGAACGACCGCACCAGTTCGACCCGTCCCGGTCGGCAACCGGGCACGTGGCGTTCGGGTACGGCGTGCACCAGTGTCTCGGCCAGAACCTGGTGCGGCTGGAGATGGACGTCGCCTATCGCGGCCTGTTCAACCGGATCCCGACTCTGGAGGTCGCGGTTCCGCTGGAGGAACTGCGGTTCAAGTACGACGGAGTCCTCTTCGGACTCCACGCCCTACCTGTGCGCTGGTAATTCTCGGAAAGGATCGTCATGGCTCGGATCAGTGTGGACACCGGCAAGTGCATCGGCTCGGCTCAGTGCGTGCTGGCCGCGCCGGACGTGTTCGACCAGGACGACGACGGGTTCGTCACGGTGCTCGACGACAGCCCGTCAGGTGAGGCGGAGGCGACCGCGCGCACTGCTCGGGGCATCTGCCCGGCGCAGGCGATCAGCGTCCACGACTAGCGGCCGCGACGGGGTTTCGCGCGCTTGGCGGGCTGCTTCTTCTGCTGAGGCGCGGGGCCCCGCCGCTGCTGCTGCTTGGGGGCCTGCTTCTTGACCGGCTCCGGGCCGCGGGTGCTGTTGACCGTGCGGCCGCGGACGATGCCGATCATGTGCTCGACCAGCTCGGGATTCTCGTCGCGGATCGGGAACGCCAGCGCCACCCGTGACTGCGGGGCGTCGCTGAGCGCCAGGTGCTTGAGATCTTTGCGGTGGTGCAGCCGCGCGAGTGACTGCGGCACGACCAGCAGCCCCACGCCGGCGGCGACGAGCTCGATCGCGTCCGCGGTGGTCTCCGGCCGTTCGACGGGCGGCTGACCAGGGATCGCGTCCCATTCGAGGGTGTCGTCGAGCGGCTGCCACAGGACGTGCGGCTTCAGGTCCTCAAGGGACAGTTCGTCGGCGGCCGCGAACTCGTGGTCCTTCGGGAACACGACGACGGTGACCTCGGTGTACAGCGGGATCGCGTGCAGGTCCTCGCGGTCGCCGGGCAGCCTGAGCAGCGCGGCGTCGGCCTCACCGGCGCGCACCTTCGGGCCGGCTTCGGCGTTGGTCACCTGCACGAGGGCCAGCTCGGTCTCCGGCAGGCGTTCCTGCCAGACCCGTGCCCACTTGCCCGGCGTCACACCTGGGACGTACGCGAGCGTGAACGATCCGGTCACGCGCTGAGGCTACCGGACGCAGCGGTTACTCTTTGTGGCACTACTCTTGGGCGCCATGAAGTCCGAGCAGACCATGAAGCCCGCCACCGCCGCCAAGAAGCTCGGCGTGTACCTCGAGGCGACGCCCGAGGAGTTCCAGGCGGGGGTCGTGTCGCGCGACGAGCTGAACGAACTGCAGGCCAACCCGCCGCAGTGGCTGGCGGACCTGCGCCGCAACGGCCCGCACCCCAAGCAGCTCATCGCGCAGAAGCTGGGCATCTCGACGTCGGCCCTGCTGCGCGCCGGCATCACCGAGGCCCTCACGACCGAGCAGATCAACGCGATCAAGGAAGAGAACCCGGACTGGCTGGTCCACGAGCGCAACACCTTCAAGGAGTTCAAGGCCGAGGAGGCGCGCCTCGCGGAGAAGGCGCGCCTCGAGGAGAGCGAGTAGGTCAGCAGCGCTCTTCGGTGTCGGCCGCGTAGACCCGGTCGGGGTGGCCGACCGCGCCGTAGGCCTTGGTGCACTTGTTGACGGTGCTGAGGCCGTCCGACCACACCTCGCGGTCGTTCTTCGGGTCGACGTTGTAGCCCTGCAGGTTGCCGACGCCCTTGACCCACAGGCCCGCGCCCGCGTCGAAGCCACGGTGCGCGGTCGCCCACGACTCCCACACGAACGTGTAGCCGTAGTTCTTGTTGCAGCCGACGAACTGCTTGATCGAGGCGATGGTCTCGCCGCCGCCCTTGAGGATCTTCGTCGCACCGATCTGCGTGACGCGCGAGCAGCCCGGTGCCGTCTCGGCGGTCGCCGGGGTGCCGCCCAGCAGCGCGATGCCCGCGGCCAGGCCGACCGTCAGCACGATGCTCTTGAACTTCGTTGCCATGTCACGCACCGTGCCAGCGGGCACTGACACGGTGCTGACACGTGATGGCGGTCACCAGGTGAGCGGGAACTTCTCCAGTCCGCCGGCGAGACGGCCGCCGGGGTGCGACTCGAGCTCGGACTCCGGTACCGCGAGCCGCAGCGCGGGCAGGCGTTCGAACAGCGTGGTGAACGCGACGGCGAGGATGATCCGGACGAGCGGGGCGCCGGTGCAGTGCCGCATGCCGTGGCCGAACGTGAAGTGGTGGTTGGGCGAGCGGGTGACGTCGAACCTGTGCGGGTCGTCGAACGCGCGCGGGTCGAAGTTGGCGAGGCTGAAGTCCAGCATCACCAGGTCGCCCTCCTTGATCGTGACGCCGCCGACCTCGATGTCCTCGCTGGCGTAGCGGGGCAGGACGGGCGAGCTGATCGTGGCGCGCATGACCTCGTCGACGGCCTGGGCCATGATCGCCGGGTCGGACATGGCCTTCTCGCGCTGCTCGGGGTTGCGCAGGAACAGCAGCACGCCGAAGTCGAGGTGGCTGGCGAGGCCCGCGAGGCCGGTGAACAGCAGCGTGACGACGTGCAGGCCGATTTCCTCGTTCGTCAGGCCGGTTTCGACGAAGCGGGAGATGACGTCGTCGCCGAGCTCGCCGCGGCGCCGTTCGCCGATCTCGGCGGCGAACCCGAACAGCGGGTCCATGCCGGCCTCGGCGTGCTGCTGGTCGGACGCGCCGACGGTGTCCATCATCTCCAGCAGCTTGGCCCGGTCCTCCTCCGGGATGCCGACCATGTCGCACAACGCCTGCTGCGAGTAGTCCATCGAGTAGGCGTCGTGCAGGTCGACCAGCGGGCCGGCGGCGATGATGGCGTCGAGCTTGGCGTTCGCGATGGCCTGGACGCGGACCTTGCGTTCGATGACACGGCGGGCGGCGAAGCTCTTGGTGTAGAGGACGCGTTTCTTCTCGTGGCGTTCCTTCTCGACCTCGATGTCGTCGCTGGTGACGAGCATGTCGAGCATGGGGTTGCGCATGAACCTCGGCGCGGTGGCCGGGTCCTTGTGGCTGCGGCCGAGCTTGTTGTTCTGCAGCAGCGACTTCACCTCGGCGTGGCGGGTGACGAGCCAGCCCTCGTCGCCCGCGGGCGTCCGGATGCGGCACACCGGGGCCTGCTCCTGCAAGCGGAGCCGGAGTTCGCTGAACGTCAGGATCGACGGCAGTTCGACCCCGATCAGGGGCAGTTCCTGGGACGTGGTCATCGGGCGCCTTCCAGTTTCTCGATGCGGGTGGCGAGCCAGTCCTCCACGACCTCGGCGACAACGCCCGCGTCCTCCTTGACCATCGCCATGTGGTCGGTGGCGACGACGCGGATCTCGTCGGCGGGCACGTCGACGTCCTGGTCCGTGGTGACGAGGTCGGTGCCCTTGACTTCGTTGGCACAACGGATCAGCAGCTTCGGAACCGTCGTGTGGAGGCCGGTGTCGATGATGAGCGGGAACCAGTGCGCCATCGCGGACAGGCGGGTGCTGTTCATGTTCACCGCGGGCGAGTCCATGGTGTTGAAGTAGTTCGTGGTGACGGCGTCGAAGTCCATGCCCTCGCTGGAGTTGTAGTTCATGCTCAGCGTGTCGAGCATGATCACCGCTTCCGGTGTGATGCCCCAGGTCTCTTCCAGCACCGCGGCGGCGAAGTAGGCGAGCGTGCCGCCGGACGAGTGTCCGACCAGGACGAACGGGTCGCCGTCGGTGCCGTTGAGGATGCTTTCCGCGACGTACCGGGCGGCGGCCTCGGTGGTCCTCGGGAGTGCTTCTCCTTCACCGAAACCGATGAGCGGCAACGCTGACACGTGCCGTTTGCCGCGGAGGTGGGCGGCGAGCCTTGCGTACATGTGCACGCCCGCGGTGGCTCCTGGGGCGCTGACGCAGACGAGCTTCGGCAGCTTGGGGCCGTCGGCGAGCGTGACCGGGACGGGCAGGTCTTCCAGTTCTGCCGGGCTGTCGAACATCGGGCGCAGGTTGGCGACGGCCTTGAGCATCCTGAGGCCTTCGACGACCTTGCCCGTGGTGACACTTTCCATGAACAGGCCGAAGACCGTGTCGCTCGGGTCTGCCGCTCCGGCGGTCTTGTTCGGGCCGCTGATGGTGCCGAGCTCGGCGTCGACCTTTTCCGCGAACGCCTTGGGCGTGCCGCTGTCGAACACCGCGCTGCCGGGGAGTTTGAGGTTGAGCATGTCGTTGATCTGGTTGCGCAGCTCGACGGCGATGAGCGAGTCGAAGCCCAGCTCCAGGAAGTTCCTGTCCGCGTCCACTTCGGACTTGTCGTTGTGGCCGAGGAGTGCGGCGCAGGTGCCGAGGACGAGCTCCTTGATCTCGTCGGCGCGTTCGTCGGAGTCGCGCAAGCGATCGAGCACGGTGACCGCGGACAGCTGGCTCTGCTGCGGGAGGGTCTGCTCGTCGACGATGTCGCGCAGCAGCGGGGCGACGCGTTGCTGGTTTCGGTTGACGTGCATGGGGATCACCGCACGCTTGTTCTCGGCGAGGGCGGCGTCGAACAGGGCGAGGCCCTGCTCGGCGGCCAGCGGGGGCATGCCGGAGCGGGCGATGCGGTCCATGGCGGCTTCGCTGAGGCCCGCGGTCATGCCGCCGTCCTGCGCCCACGGGCCCCAGGCGAGGCTGATCGTGTTCTCGCGGGTCTTCGCGAGCGCGTCGAGATAGGCGTTGGCGGCGGCGTAGTTGCCCTGGCCCGCCGCGCCCATGACGTTGGCGACCGAGCTGTAGAGGACGAGCAGCTTGAGGTCGTGCTGCGCCAGCAGGTGTGCCGCGTCGACCTTCGGGGTGAGAACGCTCGTGAGGCGTTCGGGGGTGAGGGCGTCGACCAGAGCGTCGTCGAGGATGCCCGCCGTGTGGATCACGGTGGTGAGCGGGCGTTCCGTGGCGGCGAACAGGGTCTGCACGTCGTTCGGGTTGGAGATGTCGGCGGCCGCGATGGTGATCTTCGCGCCCTTGTTCTCCAGTTCCTGCTTGAGGTTCAGCGCGCCGGGCGCCTCTTCCCCGCGGCGGCTGGCGAGCAGCAGGTGCTTGACTCCGTGGCGGGTCACGAGGTGCTGGGCGAGCTGCGCGCCGAGGCCGCCGGTGCCGCCGGTGATCAGGACCGTCTCGTCCTCGGCCCACTCGTGCTCGGCGTCCGGGTTCTCGGGAAGTTCCTTGAGGCGGGCGACCTTGATCTTGCCCTCGCGGACGATGACCTGCGGCTCGTCGCCGTTGACCAGTTCGGTGAGCAGGGCGCCGGAGACGTCGAGTCCGTCGCTGTCGACCAGCAGGAACCGGCCGGGGTTCTCGGCCTGGGCGGTGCGGACGAGGCCCCACACGGCGGCTGCCGCGAGGTCTTCGCCTGTCGCGGCGCCGCGACTGACGAAGACGACTCGGGAGTTCTGGAAGGTGAGTGCTTCCTGCAGGATGCTCAGGGCGCGCTGGGTGTTCGCGTGGACGCTGTTCGGCGTGTTCTCGCCGGTGACGGCCACGACGAACACGTCCGGGGTGGTGTTCTGGGCGGCCTCGGTGAGGGTTTCGCCGTAGCCGCTGACGGACTGGCCCACCGCGTACAGGACGTGGGCGAGGTCGAACTCGTCGCCGCCGATGATGGCCCAGCGCGCGCCGTTGATCGCGGGTGCGTCCACAGTGGACTTGACCCAGTCGACCTCGTACAGCGCGGGGCGGCTGGCGTTCGGCTGGGTGCCCGGTGTCATGGTGCTCTGCGGCCAGAACCGCTCGGTGTCGAACGGGTAGGTGGGCAGGTTCGTCTTCTTGCCGTTCCTCGGCCACGTGATCTTGGCGCCGGCGGTGTAGAGCTTGGCCAGCGCGGTGATGAACGCCGTGACCTCGTCCTTGTCCTTGCGCATCGTCGGGATGGCGCGGTCGACGAGTGCGGCCAGGACGGCGCTCGGGCCGATCTCGATCACCGTTGCGTCGCCGATCTCGTCGACGTTGTCGGTGAACCTGACGGTGTCGCGGACGTGGCTGACCCAGTAGTCGGATTGTTCAACATTCCCACGAGTGACCAGGGGAATCGTCGGATTGTTGAACGAAATGCCCGCGATGGCCTTCTTGAAGTCGTCGAGCATGGGTTCCATCAGCGGGGAGTGGAACGCGTGACTGACCTGGAGCTGCTTGATCTTCCGACCGTCGAATTGTTCAACAATCCTACGTGCCTCTTGTTCAACACCTGCGATGACGACGGAGTCCTCGGCGTTGATGGCCGCGAGAGAGACGCCGCTGGTGAGGTGTGGGCCGACCTCGTCCTCGGTGGCCTGGAT
>JAVXWK010000364.1:0-6837 GCA_032230575.1 Pseudonocardiales bacterium
CTCGTGGATGTTCTTGCCGGTGGACAGGTCCATCACCGTGTCCGCGCCCCACCGGGTGGCCCAGACCAGCTTCTCCACCTCCTCCTCGATCGAGCTGCTGACGGCGGAGTTGCCGATGTTCGCGTTCACCTTCACCAGGAACTTCTTGCCGATGATCATCGGCTCTGCCTCGGGGTGCTTGCGGTTCAACGGAATGACCGCACGCCCGATGGCGACCTCGTTGCGCACGAACTCCGCGTCGAGGTTCTCGCGCACCGCGATGTAGCGCATCTCCGGGGTGATGATCCCGGCCTTCGCGTACGCGAGCTGGCTGACAGCTCCGTTGATCGGTTCCTGTGCGGCGACCCACCCGGACCTCAAGTCGGGCAGTCCACTGTGGACGTCGATGGTCGCGTTCTCGTCGGTATACGGACCGGAAGTGTCGTACAGATCGACATGTTCGCCGTTGGTCAGTTCCACCCTGCGGAAAGGCACCCGGATGTCAGAAGCGACTTCGCGGTACACCTTGCGGGAGCCCGAGATCGGGCCGGTGGTAACACTGGGCTTGACCGAACGGTCGTCAAGTGCCGTCACGACATTCCTCCCTACGCCGGCATTACCCGGTCAGGTTCAGGCGGTCGGTGACACCGGCACTACAGCCAGTCACCCTCTCAGCCCGCTCAGGCGCGAGCTCCCGCGTTCTTGTTGAGTTGTCGAGACCCGACCATAGTCAGCGCGCGCCGTAGCTGCCAAGGGGACGGTTTGGCCCTAATCTTCTCTCTCGTGGCGGATCATCAGCCGTTCCCGCCCGGCGCGCGTCGCGGTCAACGTCCCGCCGTGGTCTCCGCATGCCCTTCCTGCGGAGAACTCGCTGGTCGCGGCTATCCCGACTGCGGTTTCTGCGCCGAGCTGCTCGATCAGTTCTGGCTCGCGGACTGGGAGGCGTTGCGAACATCGTCCCAGCTGGCGGACAGGGAGCTGGCCGAGCTGGTGGTCTCCTCCGACGTCGGCCAGTACCCGTGGACGTGCGTCGACTGGGCGATGACCCTGCTGGCGTGCTCGCGCTGCGGTGCCGAACTGGGCACCGGGCCGGTCGAGTGCGTGCGGTGCGCCGTCACGGAGGAGCGCCGGTGGAACTGGGACCACTCGGCGCATCCGTACACGATGAGCGCGAACGAGCACCTTTTACGAGTCGCCAGGGCAGCCCTGCGCGCACCTCACCGGCGCCGGCCCGCGGTGGTGCAGGCCTGGCAGCTGGTGCTGCCGTTCCTCATCGCCGGTGAGGTGATCGAGTTCGGCCGTCTGGACCGAATCCGCGCGCACGTGCTGGCCGGTGGCTACGCCTCCATGGCGGCGTGCCACACCCTCGACGAGCTGGCCGGGTTGCCCGAGCTCTTCTGGCGCCGGGGCAACCCGATCTCAACGCGGGTCGAGTACCAGCCGGACTCCGAGCGCCAGCAGCACGCCGCCCGACAGCTTCTCGAGAGCCGGACGGACCCGCGGGCGGCTCAGCCAGCCGCGGATGGTGTGCAGGATCGACACGATGATCAGGTACCAGACGGTGTCGATCAGCACCCAGCCGATGGCGAGGAAGAGCAGAACCCCCTTGCCGGCCTCCCCGGCAGGCACGAACTGCGGTAGGAACGAGATCGCGAACACGCCGAGCTTCGGGTTGGCCAGGTTCACGATCAGCCCGCTGCGGAACGCGTGGCTCGCGGGCGGTGGCTCGGCGTCGGGCAGGCTCTTGCTGATCAGGGCCTTGACGCCCAGGTAGATCAGGAAGACCGCGCCCGCGATCCGGAGCGCGTGGTAGGCGATCTCGGACGCCGTGAGCAGGACTGACAGGCCAAGTGCGGCGGCGATGGCCCAGCACGCGACACCGACCTCCATGCCGAACACCGTCGCCAGCGCGGCTTTTCGCCCGTGCACCGACTGTCGCAGGACCATGGCCGTACCAGGTCCGGGCGACAGTGCGATGAGGAACGAGGCCGCCACGAAGGCGACGATGTTTTCGATTGGCATGCCTCTGATGGTCGCTGATCCGAGCAATCTTTTTTCTTGACCTGGAGTGCGCTCCAGGATGTTCGGTGGGACCCATGACGGATCTGGGGAAGCTGGGTTTCGGTACTTGGGCGATGGGCGGACCGTTCTGGGACGGCGAGCAGCCGGTCGGCTGGGGTCCGAGCGATGACGGTGAGTCGCTGAAGGCGTTGCGCAAGGGCTTCGACCTGGGCGTCCGGCTGTTCGACACGGCCGACGTCTACGGGTGCGGGCACGCCGAGAAGCTGGTGGGGCAAGCGTTTGCGGACGTGCGGGACGAGGTGGTGATCGCAACCAAGTGGGGCAACACGTTCGACGCGGCCAGTCGGCAGATGACCGGCGTCGATTCGTCTGTGGGATACCTGCGCCGCGCCGTCGAGGGGTCGCTGCGGCGGTTGGGTACCGACTGGATCGACGTGTACCAGCTGCACATCAACGGGCTGGCTCTGGAAGAGGCCGCGCCGTTGCGGGACGTGCTCGAGGAACTGGTCGCCGAGGGCAAGATCCGTTCCTACGGCTGGAGCACGGACGATGCCGAGCGGGCGGCGTTCTTCGCCGAGGGCAAGCACTGCGCGGTGGTGCAGGCCGAGGTGAACGTGCTGGTCGACAAGCCGGAGATCCGCGCGCTCGACCTCGAGGTGCTGTGCCGCGGCCCGCTCGCGATGGGGCTGCTGGCGCGGGAGAACTTCGATGAAGCTCTCGGGGAGGACGACGTGCGCGGCAAGGCGCCCGCGTGGATGAAGTTCTTCCGCGACGGGAAGCCGGTGCCTGAGTTGTTCGCTGCCCGTGAGGCCGTGCGCGACGTGCTGACCTCAGGCGGCCGGACGTTGGCGCAGGGGGCGCTCGCCTGGCTGTGGGCGCGTTCTCCCCGGCTCGTCCCGATTCCGGGTGTCCGGACGGTGGCTCAGGCCGAGGAGAACGCTTCGGCTTTGCAGTTCGGGCCGCTTTCGGTCGACGAGCTGGCCCAGGTGGAGTCGGTGCTGCGTTAGTCGTCGTCTTCGTCGTCGAAGTTCGCGGGGTCGGCCGGGTCCCACGAGAGGCCCGGCACACCCCACTCGTTGTCGCGCAGCATCCGCTTGGCTTCCTTCTTGTACCGGCCGATGAGACGGTCGGTGTAGAGGTAGCCGTTGAGGTGGTCGGTCTCGTGCTGCAGGCAACGCGCGAAGAAGCCGGTGCCCTCGACCTCGAACGGCTGCCCGTCGACGTCCTGCCCGGTCACCTTCGCCCATCGGGCGCGTCCGGTCGGGTACGCCTCGCCCGGCACTGAGAGACAGCCCTCGAAGTCGTCGTCCGGGTCCGGCATGGTCTCCGGGATCCCGTCGGTCTCGAGCACGGGGTTGCAGATCACGCCGCGGTGCTGCACGCCCTCGTCATCCGGGCAGTCGTAAACGAAAACCCGCAGGTCGACACCGATCTGGTTGGCCGCGAGCCCGACTCCGCGAGCAGCTGCCATCGTCTCGAACATGTCGTCGACGAGCGTCTTGAGCTCGGTGTCGAACTCGGTGACCTCACGCGTGGGGTTGTGAAGCACGGGGTCACCAGCGATGCGGATGCGATGCACGGCCATGGTCAGACCTTAAGCGGTCCAAAACTGTCGGTGTCGCGCGGTAGGTTGGAACGATCACGTGATTGAATTGCCCGCACCTGAGATGGTGTGGCGACCGTGGGGAGCCAGATGGATCACGCCGAGGCGCTTACCTCCGCTGACGGGCTGACCAGCCGCGAACGCACGATGCTCGCGTTCGAGAAGCAGTGGTGGAAGTACTCGGGATCCAAGGAACAGGCCATCAGGGAACTGTTCGACATGTCGGCGACTCGCTACTACCAGCTGCTCAACGCGTTGGTTGAGAAGGAAGCCGCGTTCGCGGCCGATCCGATGCTGGTCAAGCGGTTGCGCGGCGTGCGGACAGGCCGCCAGAGGGTTCGCGCACGCGCCAGGAGCACCGAGGACTGATGACCTCCCCCGAGTCCGCTAGCCCGTCCCGCCCGGCCAAGGCCGCCGGCTTCGCCCTGCTGGGTGTGGCCGCCGTGGCTTTGATCATCGGCGTTGTCAGCCTGTTCGGTGGTGGGGACGAGTCGCCACCTGCCGCCGAGGGATCGTCCACCACACCTCCGGTGCAGACGACGTCCGAGTCGGCCTCGGCGCCTGCTTCCACGCCTTCGGCGCCGGCTGCGACCACGACCACGAACCCGCCTGCGACGAGTGCTTCC
The DNA here is from genome assembly GCA_032230575.1 of Pseudonocardiales bacterium. Lineage (GTDB taxonomy): Bacteria > Actinomycetota > Actinomycetes > Mycobacteriales > Pseudonocardiaceae > Lentzea. Next base: position 4,231 of record JAVXWK010000364.1, read on the forward strand.
TCGACGCCGCCGCCTCCTGTTACCCAGCCAGGGGCCGGGAAGGTGCCGGTCCGGGTCTACAACAACTCGACGATCACCGGGCTGGCCGTTCGGGCCGCGGATGAGGTTCGGGCCAACGGGTGGACCGTCGAAGGCACCGGCAACTACTCGCAGGGCACGATTCCCACCACGACCGTGTACTTCCGGCCTGGGACTGATGAAGAGGCTTCCGCGAAGGAGCTGGCTGCCGTGCTGCGGGCTCGGGTCGAAGCTCGGTTCGACGGGATCCAGTCGTCGGCGCCTGGGATCATTTTGATCGTCACCAACGACTTCCAGGGCGCGTCCAAGAGCAAGTGAACGTTCCCGGTGGTGGGGTCCCCACCACCGGGCCCGGTCAGGACGAGCGGTTCGCCGCATAGGCCGCCAGTGACGCCAGCTGCGCCGGGTCGAGCGACGGCCGCACGACCCGCCTCGCCTTGGCCAGGTGGGCCTGCGTGACCTCGGCCGCCTCCAACGACTCGCGCATCGCCGTCAGCGCCGCTTCCCGCACGAGAGCCGCGCAGTCCGCGGCCGAGTACATCTCCAGTTCGGCAGCCAGCGCGGCCAGATCCACGTCTGCGGCGAGCGGCGTGTTGCGGGACGACGCCTTGAGGATCTCGGTGCGGGCGTCGGCGTCCGGCGGCGGCACGTTGACCAGACGCTCCAGCCGACCCGGCCGCAGCAGTGCGGGGTCGATCAGCTCCGGCCGGTTGGTCGCGGCGATCACGACGACGTCCCGCAGGGGCTCGACACCGTCCAGTTCGGTCAGCAGGGCTGCGACCACCCGGTCGGCTACGCCTGAGTCCGAGGACTGGCCTCGCCGGGGTGCCAGGGCGTCCACCTCGTCGAGGAAGATGAGGGCTGGGGCGGCGTCGGCGGCGCGGCGGAACAGTTCGCGCACGGCCCGTTCCGACTCGCCGACGAACTTGTCCATCAGCTCGGCACCTTTGACCGTCAGGACGTTCAACTGCCCGGTGCCCGCCAGCGCACGCACCAGGAACGTCTTGCCACATCCCGGCGGGCCGTACAGCAGCACGCCGCGCGGCGGGTCCACCCCAAGGCGGGCAAAGGAATCCGGGTAGCGCAACGGCCACAGCGCGGCCTCGGTGAGGGCCTGCTTGACCTCGGTCATGTCGCCGACGTCGTCCAGCGTCAGCCCACCGGTCTGAATGGTGTCCGACGCGGACATCGAGATCGGCCGGACCGTGTTCAACGCGGCCAGCAGATCCTCTTGCCCCACACGGGGTTCCGCGGCCTCGCGCTGCCGCAGCGCCGCTCGCACCGCCGCCTCCCGGCGCAGCGCGCACAGATCGGCCGCCACGAACCCGGGCGTGCGTTCAGCCACTGCTCCCAAGTCCACATCGGACTCCAGCGGAACGTCGCGCAGCAGCACCCGCAACAGCTCCGTGCGGATGGCACCGTCTGGCAACGGCAGCGTCAGCTCGCGGTCCACCAGATCAGGCGCCCGCAGCCGGGCGTCGACCGACTCCGCGCGAGCGGACGTGACGACCAGCGCCAGGTTCGGCCGGGAGATGGCTGTGCGGAGGAGGTCGAGAACCACCGTCGCGACAGGAGGCGGAGTCGACGGCAGCAGTGCGTCGATGTCCGTGAGCAGCAGAACCGTGGGCTGCTCGGGCACCCCGGAGATCGCGTCCCCGAGCTGCTTGGCCATCGCACCCGGCTCCAGCACCGAGATGCTCGGCGCGGCCAGCTCCACCACGGACGCGTCCACCGACCGCGCCACGGCCCGGACCAACGTCGCCTTGCCGACGCCTTCCGGGCCGCTGATCATCGCCGCGAGCCGGGCAGAGGCGCCGAGCTTCGTCAGGAGCTCGGGCTGGCGGAACATCAGCTCCAGCCACTCGGTCAGGCGGCGGGCCTGGTCCTTCTGGCCCACCAGGTCGGTCAACGGCAGGGCTTCGTGCTTTTCCTGCACCACAACGGGAGTCACCTCGGCCGCGGGCGCCGAAGCCGAGCGCCACCCCACCACGCTGGACGGCTGCACGGCCACCGGGCCCGCCGGGTCGGTGGAGGTGATGGTGATCAACTCGTTGGTCCACGTCATGCCGATGGCGTTGGACAGCTTGCGGCGCGTCTCGGAGACGTTGGCGCCGGGCGGCGGCGCGAGGTCCTGGGGGAGCAGCGAGACGCTGTCGCCGACGGTCAAAACCTTGCCGGTCAACGCCATCCGCACGTGATCGGGCGTCAGGGCCGTGGTGGCGAGACGAGAGCCCGCCACGGTGATCGAGCGGGCGCCGACCACCTCGACCGGGGCCACGACGATCTCGGAACCCTCGACGATGCCGAGGTTGGTGAGCGTGACGTCGTCGACCAGGACGATGCCCGGCGGGTGGTCGCCGGAGGCGGCGAGGGCGGCGCTCACGCGGGCGCCGGTGAGCTTCACAGCGTCCCAGGCGCGCAGGCCCAAGGCGTCGAGCACCTCCGGGTGGAGGCGGACAACGCCGCGCCGGGTGTCCAGTGCGGACGGGGACAGGCGAGCCGTCAGCGTGATCACGCTGACGACTCTAGTTCTTGTGCAGGTCTTGGGTGCCCTCAACGGTGTCTCGGAGTCGCGTTGCCGACCGGAGT
>JAVXWK010000368.1:0-4148 GCA_032230575.1 Pseudonocardiales bacterium
CGGCCGTGCTGTCGCCGTCGCTGCCGCGATCACCACGCCGGCCACGACCACGGCGCCATCACCACCACCGGTGACGTCGTCTCCACAGACGACCTCCTCCGCACAACCCGCGCCCGTAGCCGCGGCCGCCGACGCACCGCTGGCGGGCAAGATCAAGCCTGGCGTCACCCGCAGCGGTCCGGCGACGTTCTACGCCTCCGACGGCGGCGGTGCCTGCTCGTACGACCCCGGCCCCGACCCGTTGACGGTCGCCATGAACTGGTCCGACTACGAGGACTCCAAAGCCTGTGGCGCCTACATCCTGGTGAAGGCGGCCAACGGAAAGAGCATCACCGTGCGGGTCACGAACCTGTGCCCCGCGCCGTGCCGTGTCGGCCAGCTGGACCTCAGCAGGGAGGCGTTCGCGCTGCTGGCGGACCCGAAGGCGGGGGAGATCCCGGTGACGTGGACGCTCGTCAGCCCGCCGCTGGACAAGAAGATCTCCCTTCGCCACAAGACCGGGTCGTCGCGGTACTGGTGCGGGATCCAGGTGATCGACCACCGCAACCCGGTGGCACGGCTGGAAGTTCAGGCCGGTGGGCAGTGGAAGGAGTTGCGGCGTATGGAGTACGACTACTTCCTCTCCGAGAACGGTACCGGCTGCGGCGGTGCCGTCGCGATCACCGACATCTACGGCGAGCGCCTGGTCGTGAACGCGCTGCCCGTCAAGCCCGATCAGGTCCAGCCGACGAGCCTGCAGTTCGCCGCTCGCTGATCATCTCGTCGAAGGGTTCGACGAGGCCTTTCCGGACGGCCGATCCGTGAATAGAGTGTGCCGCCAGTCTGGGAGCGCTCCCAGAATGAGGAGGCAGGATGCGCAACAAAGGAGTTGCCGCCGGCATCGCGGTGGCCACGCTCGTGACCGGTGCGGTAGCGGTGCTGGGCAGCGCACAGGCGGCCGCGTCGCCGTTCTACGTCGATCCGGACACCAGCGCGGCCAGGTGGGTCGCGCAGAATCCCGGTGACTGGCGCACGCCGATGATCCGCGATCGGATCGTGAACGTGCCGCAGGCGAGGTGGTTCACCACCACCAACACCGGCACGGTGCGAGGCGAGGTCGACGCGTTCGTGGGTGCCGCGGCGGCCGCGGGGAAGATCCCGATCCTGGTGGTCTACGACATCCCGAACCGGGACTGCGGCGGGGCGAGCGGCGGCGGCGCGCCCAGCCACAGCGCGTACCGGGCGTGGGTCGACCAAGTGGCGGCGGGACTCGCGGGACGACCGGCGGCGATCGTGCTCGAACCGGACGTGCTGCCGTTGATGACGAACTGCCAGAACGCCGGTCAGCAGGCCGAGACCAAGGCGTCGATCGCGTACGCGGGCAAGCGGCTCAAGGCCGGGTCCGGTCAGGCCAAGGTCTACTTCGACATCGGCCACTCGGCGTGGCTCGCACCGGCGGAAGCGGCGGCGCGGTTGCGTGCGGCGGACATCTCGAACAGCGCGGACGGCATCTCCACCAACGTGTCCAACTACCGCTCGTCGTCCGACGAGGTGGCGTTCGCCAAGGCGGTGCTGAACTCGGTCGGAGACTCGCGGTTGCGCGCGGTGATCGACACCAGCCGCAACGGCAACGGTCCCGCGGGCAGCGAGTGGTGCGACCCGGCCGGACGGGCGATCGGCACGCCGAGCACGGACCAGACCGGCGACGGGCAGATCGCCGCGTTCCTGTGGGTCAAGCTGCCCGGTGAGGCGGACGGCTGCATCGCCGGGGCCGGTCAGTTCGTGCCGCAACGGGCGTACGACCTGGCCAACGCGGGCAGGCCACCGGCAACCACGACCACGACCACCACCACTCCGCCGGCACAGGGCGGGTGCAGGGCGACGCACAAGGTGACCAGCACCTGGTCGGGCGGCTACAGCGGCGAGATCGTCATCGAGAACCGCGCGGCACCTATCAACGGCTGGAAGTTCACCTTCTCCGCACCCGGTGTCACCGTGACCCAGGGCTGGAGCGGCACGTGGAGCGACCAGGGTGACGTCGTGGAGGTCGCGAACGCGTCCTGGAACGGTTCTCTCGGCACCGGCGGGACCGCCACCATCGGCTACAACGCGACCTATGGCGGCGGCACCCCGCCGTTCGCATCACCGACGCTGAACGGGGCGGCCTGCGGGTAGCGGCTTCAGCAGCCGATCCGCTTGCCCGCCAGCGCGATGTCGTCCATCCAGAGGTCGTACGCGCCGTCGTTCGGCTGGTAGAGCTGCCAGCCGAACTTGACGGTGTCGAAGCGCGGGAACACGAAGTCCACCGGGCTTCCGCCGTGGCTGCGCGTCGAAACGGTCAGATCAGGCTGCGGGACGCCGTCGAACCAGATCTCGATCCGGTTGTCGGTGGCGTCCATCCGCCACTCGACGCACTGCCACACGTCCTCGCGGGACGGTGCCGACTCGCGCCAGTTCGTCCAGTCGCCGGTCGGTCCGCCGTCGGCGCCGACGCCCCAGAACGCACGGTCCGCGGTGGGCACGTACTGACCGCCCAGCGGACGCACGATCTCGGGACCCTGACCGGTGGCCTCGATCAGGGTGTAGTGGGCCCAGTCGGGCTTGCGCGGGAACGCGTCCACCTTGAGCCGCACCCGCCCGTAGAAGCTGTTGCCGGGTGCCGAGAAGTCCTCGACCCGGAGGAACGCGCGGCCGTTGCGTTCGGTGTGCACGCGCAGAACCCGTTGGCCGCGTGGGGCTTTCTCCACGGTGAGGGTGCCGTGGCTGGTGTCGACGCCCCACTTGAGGCTGGTCGCGCCGCCGAGCGGGACGGACTGGAAGTCCTCGCAGAACAGGACGTCCGGGCGGGAACAGGAAGGGAAGTGGTCCGCGACAGCAGGTGTGGCGGCCGTCGCGAGTTGGAGAGCCAGGATCATGGAGAGCGCTTTCCGCATGGGCATGCTTGGAACCTAGCGGGTCGGTGAAGGCGGTCGCGGGTGTCGGCACCTCGGTGCACGCGGTCAGCCCGGCGATGGGGCCGGAGTCGATCGAGAGTCACTACCCACCTCTTGCGCAGGGCGCAGGTAAGCGCTTTCCTGGGAAGGAGCATGGCATTTCGGGGCGCGAAAATCGCGACAGGGCGGTGAGTTTTGGCTATTCGACGGTCGAATCGATGGTCGAACAAATTCTGGGGACTCGTGCTCGGTTGTGCGGTCACGGCCGGGTTGTGCACTGTCCCGGCGACCGCGCAGCCTGAGCAGGTCCGACCGGCAGGGCGGACCGTCGACTTCACCGGAGGGTGGCAGTTCGCACTGGTCAACACCACCGGTGAGGATGCGGCACAGCCCGGTGACACCGATCCGGCGTGGCGGGACACGCGGCTGCCGCACGACTGGAGCATCGGGCTCGACCCGGTCGAAAGTCCGCACACGGGCGCCGGAACGGGCTTTCTCCCCGGTGGTCTCGGCTGGTACCGGAAGGCATTCACGTTGCCGTCCCGGTTGGCGGGCAAGAAGGTGTCGATCGAGTTCGACGGCGTGTACATGGACTCCGAGGTGTATCTCAACGGCGTATTGCTCGGCCGTCATCCTTATGGATACACGGGATTCTCCTACGACCTCGACGCGCGCACCGACGGCACGCCGAACGTGCTCGCGGTCAAGGTGCGCAACCAGGTGCCGAGCAGCCGGTGGTACTCCGGCAGCGGCATCTACCGCGACGTCCGGCTGGTCGTCACCGAACCCACGCGCATCGCGCGCCATGGCGTCCAGGTGACGGCGCCCGAGCTGGCGACCACGATCAAGTCCGGCTACGCCACCATGCGCGTGGCCACCACGGCCGTCAGCGAGAGCAACACCCAGGCGGAGATCGTCGCCACGGTCAAGGATCCGCGCGGCCGCGTCGTGGGCAGAGAGTCGACGCGGGCAGCACTGGCCGCTGATCCGAGCACCGCGACCACGGACATCAGGATCGTCGCACCCGCTCTGTGGTCGGTGGACCGGCCCGAACTGTATACAGTGGACACCGAGATCCGGGTGCGCGGCAAGGTCGTCGACACCGTCAACACCCGCACGGGCATCCGGTACTTCGCGTTCGACCCGGACAACGGCTTCTCGCTCAACGGCGCGGAGATGAAGCTCAAGGGCGTCAACCTGCACCACGACCTCGGCGCGCTCGGGTCCGCGGTCTCG
>JAVXWK010000397.1:0-3204 GCA_032230575.1 Pseudonocardiales bacterium
GTGGACGGTCGGGGACATGGTGATCCACCGGCCGGAGGCTCAGCTACTCGCCTCGCGGCTGAAACTCGGGTAGGTCCGCGGACAGCTTCCGGGTGATCCGCCCGAAGAGGTCCGCGAGCGGCTCGCCGACGTCCCGCCCGAACTCGGTCAACCCGTAGGTGACCTGGGGCGGGGTCGTCGGCTCCACGCGCCGCCAGATCAGGCCGTCCTCGACGAGCCCGCGCAGGGTCTGGGAGAGCATCTTCTCGCTGATGCCGCGGATGCTCTCGCGCAGCTCGAAGAACCTGAGGTCGTTGGCTTGCAGCGAGATCAACACCCAGATGCCCCACCGGCTGGTGACGTGGTCGACCATCTCGCGCGCGGGGCACTTGGTGTGAAACACCTCATACCGCTCCGTCGTCTCGGACCGCGTGAGCTGAGATCCAACCGCCATGTCCGGAGCTTACCCAGAGGTACGTCCTTACAAAAAGTAAGCCCGGTTCCTAGCGTCGTGAGCGACAACGACGAAGGAGCTGGACATGATCGTGGTGACTGGGGCGACCGGGAACATCGGCCGACCGCTGACGCGGGCGCTGGCCGAAGCGGGCGAGCAGGTGACGGCCGTGTCGCGGCACGTGGCAGACGTGCCGCGAGGCGTCCGGCACGTCGTCGCGGACCTGACCGACCCGACGAGCCTCGAACCGGCACTGGCCGGGGCCAAGGCGTTGTTCCTGCTGCTGTCGGGCGACCTGCACGCCGTCGGCGCCAACCCGGCCGACGTCATCGGCCAGGCAGCGAGCAGCGGCGTCAGGAGGATCGTGCTGCTCTCGTCGCAGGGCGTCGCGACCAGGCCGTTCGGCACGACCCGGATCGCGACGCGCGAGCTGGAGGACACCCTCAGGAGCTCCGGCCTCGACTGGGCGATCCTGCGGCCGGGCGGGTTCGCGTCCAACGCCCTGTGGTGGGCTGGACAGGTCCGTGCGAACCGGACTGTCGCGGCACCCTTCGGCGACGTCGGGGTGCCGATCATCGACCCGGCGGACATCGCCGAGGTCGCGAAGGCCTGCCTGATCGACGACCGGCACACGGGCGGCATCTACGAGCTGACCGGCCCGGAGGTCGTCACGCCGCGGCAGCAGGCGGAGGCCATCGCCACCGCGCTGGGCGAGCCCGTGCGGTTCCACGAGCTCAGCCGCGCCGAGGCCAAGGCAGGCATGGAGCAGCTGATGCCGGGCGAGGTCGCCGACGACACGCTGGACATCCTCGGCGCCCCGACGGAGGCCGAGCAGCTCGTCAGCCCTGACGTGGAGAAGGTCCTCGGCCGCGCCCCGCGCACGTTCGCCGACTGGACCGCACGCAACGTCGACGCGTTCCGCTGAAAGCAAAAGGGCCCCGGCGAGAACCGGGGCCCTTTCACGACAAGACTCAGCCCGCGATCATGCGGCCCGACGACTTGAGGTGCTCACACGCCTGCGCGATGCGCGCGCCCATGGCCGTCTCGGCAGCCTTGAGGTAGCTGCGCGGGTCGTAGGCCTTCTTGTTGCCGACCTCGCCGTCGACCTTCAGCACGCCGTCGTAGTTCGCGAACATGTGCGCCGCGATCGGACGGGTGAAGGCGTACTGCGTGTCCGTGTCGATGTTCATCTTGATGACGCCGTACGACACCGCCTCGTGGATCTCCTCGAGCAGCGAGCCGGAGCCGCCGTGGAAGACGAGGTCGAACGGCTTCGAGCCGGCCGCGAGACCGAGCTTCTCGGCCACGACGTCCTGACCCTGCTTGAGGATCTCGGGGCGCAGCTTCACGTTGCCCGGCTTGTAGACGCCGTGCACGTTGCCGAAGGTCGCGGCGAGCAGGTAGCGACCCTTCTCACCGGCACCGAGCGCCTCGACGGTCTTCAGGTAGTCCTCGGCCGTCGTGTAGAGCTTGTCGTTGATCTCGTTGTCGACGCCGTCCTCCTCGCCACCGACGACGCCGACCTCGATCTCGAGGACGAGCTTCGCCTTGGCGGACAGGTCGAGCAGCTCGCTCGCGATCTGGAGGTTCTCGTCCAGAGCGACAGCGGAGCCGTCCCACATGTGCGACTGGAACAGCGGGTTGCCGCCCTTGTCGACCCGCTCCTGGCTGATGCCGATGAGCGGGCGCACGTACCCGTCGAGCTTGTCCTTCGGGCAGTGGTCGGTGTGCAGCGCGATGTTCACCGGGTACTTGGCCGCGACGACGTGCGCGAACTCCGCGAGCGCCACCGCGCCGGTCACCATGTCCTTGACCTTGGTGCCCGAGGCGAACTCGGCACCACCGGTCGAGACCTGGATGATGCCGTCGCTCTCGGCTTCGGCGAATCCGCGCAGAGCCGCGTTGAGAGTCTCCGACGAGGTGACGTTGATCGCGGGGTAGGCGAACTCGTTCGCCTTGGCCCGGTCAAGCATCTCCGCGTAGACCTCTGGAGTTGCGATGGGCATCGGTGGTCCTCCTCAGGTGCCCTGAACGCCGTGTCGACCGCATCCTACGAGCACGTGTCACGGGGCCGGCGCGGCGCCCGACCTGGCGTCGTGATCGTTCAAGGAGTGGAACGGGCCAGGTCAGGGTTACTGGCCGGTACGAGTCAGCCCCAGTGCGCCGGCGAGCTCCGCGTACCTGCCGTTCAGCGACTGGATCGCCACGTGGTCGGCGCCCGCGTCCAGGTGGGCGCGCAGCTTCGCGGCCACCTGGTCAGGGGTGCCGTGCGCGACCAGGGCGTCGATCAGCCGGTCCGAGCCGGGCGCGGCGACCTCGTCCGCGGAGAAGCCCCAGCGCTGCCAGTTGTTCGTGTAGTTCGTCAGGTTGAAGTAGTAGGACAGCTGCTCACGGGCGATGGCACGCGCGGCGTCCGGGTCCTCGTCCACGACGACGGTGACCTCGGGCGCCAGCAGCTTGCCGCCGAGCACCTCACGTGCCGCGGCGGTGTGCTCGACCGGCACGAGGTACGGGTGGGCGCCGGCGGTCCGGTCTGCGGCGAGCCTGAGCACCTTCGGGCCGAGCGCCGCGAGCACCAGCCGGTCCCGCGGCACGTCGAGCCGGTCCAGGTACGACACGAGCTTGTCGTAGGGCTTCTCGTAGGACTGGTCGATCTGGCGGTGACCGGCGCCGACCCCGAGCACGACCCGGTCGCTGCCGAGGCGGTGGAACTCGGCGGCGACGTCCTCGGGCTCGGTCTGCCAGACGTTGGTGATGCCGGTCGCGATGGT
>JAVXWK010000412.1:0-5037 GCA_032230575.1 Pseudonocardiales bacterium
CGAGGGCGCGCTGCTGACCGACGACGAACTGTCCTTCGTGGACTCGATCCGAAAGATGGCGATATGAAGTCAGGAATCCACCCCGACTACCACCCGGTGGTCTTCCAGGACGCGTCCACCGGCAAGACGTTCCTGACCCGCTCGACGGCGACCTCGAGCCGCACGATCGAGTGGGAGGACGGCAACAGCTACCCGCTGCTGGTCGTCGACATCACCGCCGACTCGCACCCGTTCTGGACGGGCACCCAGCGAGTCATGGACACCGCGGGCCGCGTTGAGAAGTTCAACCGCCGCTACGGAAAGCGAGAGCGCTGATGGCCGTCCCGAAGCGCAAGACCTCGCGCTCCAACACCCGGCACCGGCGCTCCCAGTGGAAGGCCACGGCACCGGACCTCGTGCGCGTCAGGACGGTGGACGGCAAGGAACTCCTCGTGCCACGACGCTTGGTCGCCGCTTACAAGCGCGGCCTTCTCTAGGAATGCTGGACCGTCCCGTCCGGTGAGTCGCGCCACTGGTCGAAGGGGCGGTCCAGCTTCCACCCCGTGCCGTCGTGGTCGAGCACGCGGTTCTCGCACGTGTCCACGTTGGACAGAGACTCGAACAGCTCGATGCTCCAGTCGAACAACCTGCGGCACAGCAACCTGATCGTGAGACCGTGCGACACGACCAGCACGGTCTTCGGATGCGTCTCGTCCTTGTGCAGGCGGACCACCAGGCCGTCCAGGAACGCCGCCACCCGGTCGTCGACGTCCGCGCCGGACTCACCGCTGGGCAGCCGGAAGAAGAAGTGCCCGAACGCGTGGCGCTGGTGCTTGAGCACCTCCTGCTGCACCGGGTCCTGGAAGTTGCCCCAGTCCTGCTCGCGCACCCGAGGCTCGGTGACGACCCGCTCGGCGTCGACGCCCAGCAGGTCGAACGTCCGGCGGGTCCGCTTGTACGGCGACACGTAGGCCGCGACCGGGCTCTCGCCGACCAGCTCCCTGATCGTCGTCCCGGCCGCGCGGGCCTGCTGTTCGCCCAGCTCGGTGAGCGGGAGGGCGTGGTCGGGGATGCGGCAGTAGGCGAGCTCGTCGACGTTGCCGAGGCTCTGTCCGTGGCGCAACAGGATGATCCGCACGCTTCCATCGTGCCTCAGCCGGGCACCCTGCTCGGGCGTTACAGTGCTGGGCGAGTCGAGGAGGAAACCGTCACATGATCAAGTACATCGCGCTGTACAAGAAGCCCGCGAACCCCGAGGACTTCGACGAGAAGTACTTCGGCACGCACATGCCGATCGCGGACTCGGTGCCGGGACTCGTGCGGGCCGAGGTCGCCAAGGTGCAGCGGGTGTTCCTGGCCGGGTTCCTGGGCGACACCGAGCCGTACCTGATCGCCGAGCTGTACTTCGACTCGGCGGAATCGATGAAGGCCGCCTTCCAGACGCCCGAGTGGGCCTCGTCGGGCGCGAATCTCGCCGAGATCGGCGGCATGGAGCTGGTCGCGATGTTCAGTGCCGAGGTCGTGGCGTGAAAGCCGTCGTCATCGGCGGCGGCACGATGGGCGCGGGCATCGCGCATCTCCTGCTGGCCGGTTGGCACAAGGTCTGGCTGGTCGAGGCCGACGCCGAACGGGCCCACGCGGCGTTTCTCGCGGTGAAGGCGTCGCTGCACAAGGCAGAAGCCAAGGGCAAGCTCACGCCCGACGGTGATGCCGACGCACTGCTGGCGAACCTGACCGTGGCCGACCCGCCCGCCGACGCCGAGCTCGTGATCGAGGCGGTTCCGGAGAACGTGCCGCTGAAGCAGAAGGTGCTCGGCGACGCCGCGGCGAAATGCCCGCAGGCGATCCTGGCGTCGAACACGTCGTCGCTGTCCATCGCGGAGATCGCCGCCGGACTCCCCGGCGAACGCGTGCTGGGCATGCACTTCTTCAACCCCGTCCCGGTCCAGCAGCTCGTCGAGCTCGTGCACCACGAGGGCGTCGACCCCGCGAACGTGGCCAAAGCGCGAACGTGGGCCGAAGAAATGGGGAAAACCGTCATCGAAGTTCGGGACTCTCCTGGCTTCGCGACCTCCCGTTTGGGGGTGGCCGTTGGCATGGAAGCGATTCGCATGCTGGAGGAAGGCGTTGCGTCGGCGGCCGACATCGACACCGGGATGAAGCTCGGCTACCGCTGGCCGATGGGCCCGCTGGAGCTCACCGACCTGGTCGGACTCGACGTCAGGCTGGCGATCGCGGAACATCTCGCGGCACAGCTCGGTCCGCGGTTCGAGCCGCCGCAGCTGTTGCGGGACAAGGTCGCGCGAAACGAGCTGGGAAAGAAGACGGGCCAGGGCTTCTTTTCCTGGTAGATAGTTGTCCGTGCACATCCGTGAGTACACCGAGGACGACCTCGACGCGGTCTTCCGCCTGCGCAAGCTCGCGTTCAACGACGACGTGCGGCCGGAGAAGCTGACGCATCCCGGTAAGCACGGACTGGTCGCCGAACTGGACGGCAAGGTCGCCGGGGTGCTCGGCATCGGTGAGTACGCACAGTTCTACGGCGGCGCCGCGGTCCCGATGGGCGGGATCGGCGGCGTCGCCGTCAACGGCGCCACGCGTGGCCGTGGGGTCGCGGGCGCGTTGCTGGACAAGGCCCTGTCCACCATGCGGGAGCACGGTCAGCCCATCTCGGTGCTCTACGCGACCGTGCCGAACCTGTACCGGGGTCGCGGCTGGGAACGCGCCGGGGTCTTCGAGTGGGTCGAAGTGCCGATGGACAGGGTGCTGTCAGCGCCGAAACCCACCGAGCAGATACCTTCGCGCCCTACCGATGAGAGCGATCTCACTGCGCTGCACGAGTGCTACCTGGAGGTGGCGCGGACGATCGACGGCATGGCCGACCGTCGTCCGCCGAGGATCGACCTCGCGAAGGTGCTCGAGATGGACCTGGTGAGCGTGCTGCCCGGCCCGAACGGCCTGCGCGGTTATCTGACGGCTCAGCGCGAGCCCAGCCACGACCGCGACATGGGCCGTCTCAAGGTGTACGACCTCATCGGCGTCGACGTCGAGGCCCAGCTGAACCTGCTCGCGTCGCTCAAGTCGTGGGCGGGCACGCTTGAGTCCGTCGACCTGCGGATCACCGACCCCGCCACGCTCCACCTGCTCGGCGCGACGCCGATGCGGTACGAGGTGTTCACGTCGACCTGGATGCTGCGCGTCGTCGACCTGCCCGCCGCCGTGGCCGCGCGTGGCTGGCCGCGCCTGGCCGACGCGGCCGTCGACGTGGAGATCATCGACGAGCACGCGCCGTGGCACGCGGGCAACCAGCGCATCGTCGTGGAGGACGGCGTCGTACGGGTCGAGCCCGGTGGCACCGGCGCGGTCCGCCTGCACGCGCGGGCGCTCGGGCCGTGGTTCACCGGGTTCCAGACCACGCATGCGTTGCGGCGCGCGGGTTTGCTGGAGGGCGACCCGGCCGACGCGGTGGTGCTCGACCAGCTCGCCGGCGCGTCCGGCGTTCCGCGCATGGCGGACTTCTTCTGATGACGGACGTCTACCACGAGGTCATGCGCGCGATCTGGGACCACAACCTGCACTTCGGTCTCTGGACGTCCGAAGAGGACGAGTCTCCCAACCGCATCGCCGCCGAACGCATGACCGCCCTGCACATCGACAAGCTCGGCGCGCGGCACGGCTGGCGCGTCCTCGATCTGGGTCGCCGGGTCGGCACGTCGGCGTTCCGGCTGGCCGAGGCCTCGCACGCCGACATCGTGTCCGTGTCCCCGTGTGCCGAACACGTCCTCCGTGCGAACGCCCGTGCGGAAGCGTTGTTCGTCGACGACCAGGTCCGGTTCGTGCACGGCGACCCGCACGCGATGCCGTTCTCCGGTGACACGTTCGACGCGGCGTGGGCCGTGGAGACGTTGCCGCACTTAGGTGATCGGGTCAGCGTCTTGCGCGAGCTGGCACGCGTGGTGAAACCGTCCGGTGTGGTCGTGGTGTCCGACTTCGTGCAGCGCAAGCCGGTCTCGCAGGGCCTGCTCGACGATCTGCAGCCGTTGCTGAGCACCTACGACATCGACGAGCTGCCGACATTCGCCGGCTACCCGAAGTTGTTGGCGGCAGCGGGCTTGCACGTCGTCGAACTGGTGGACCTCAGCAACGAGACGCGCAAGACCGTGCCGCGGATGCAGGCAGGTGCTCGCGTGCACTACGACGCTCTCGTTGCCGCGCATGGAGACGAAGCGCGGGAGTATCTCGACCGGATACTTTCGCCGCTCGCGATCCAGCCGTCGCTGGGCTATTTGCTCGCGGTGGCGCGCGTCTGAATTCGTCCGCACGCGTTCACCAAGTAAGAATGAACGGGTGACTGGGGACGACGAGGTCAGGCACGCCTACGGCGACAACATGGGTTGGCGCCTGAAGGGCTATGCCAAACGACGCAGCGGGCCACAGGTCAGCGCGCGGGAGATCTCCCGCGCCCAGTTCCTGGAGATCCGGCCGTTGTTCGACGCGGAGGACAACCCGTGGCTCGCCGGCCTCAACGAGGTGAGCCCCGAGATCTGGCCGCGCGTCGAGCAGGTGCTCGGGCCGCTGGACCCCGACCAGGACTACTACGTCACCGGACATCCGCTGGACTGGGACAAGGACCCCGTCCAGGTCGCCCGTGACCTGATCGACGAACGCTTCCCGCTCGCCACGGCGGCGTTCCTCGGCGGCAGCGTCGCGGCAGGCAACTACACGGCGAACTCGGACCTGGACATCGTCGTGATCGTCGACGACCTGCCCCACGCGTTCCGCGAGACGCTGGAGCACCGCGGCTGGCCGGTCGAGCTGTTCTGTCACACGATCGAGTCGTTCCAGGACTTCGTGGCTCGCGACACCCAGGACCGGCGCCCGCCGTTGCTGCACATGTGCGCCGAGGGGTTCCTCATGCTCGACGCCGACGGCACCGGCCAGCGCATGCGGGCCGAGGCGCGCGCTCTGCTCGACGTCGGCCCGCCGATTCCCACCGCCACCGAGCTGGAAGACCGCCGCTACGGCTGCACGGACCTGCTGGAAGACCTCATCGGGGCA
>JAVXWK010000425.1:0-3368 GCA_032230575.1 Pseudonocardiales bacterium
GTTGTGCGCCCAGGGCGACACACGCGGTGCGCGGGACGCCCTGGGCGAGGCGGAACGGCTACGCGGCGGTCCGAGCAGCGACCCGGCGGTGGTGCAGCTGCGTGACCGGGTTCGCGCCGAAGTAGTCGTCGATCGCTGACCTGCCGATCGCGGCGACGTAGCCGTCCGGGCGGACGAGCACCGGGCCGTCGGCGAGGTCGAGCGTCACGAAGTCCGGGCCTCGCACCAGGTCGAAGATCCGGCCCTGGGCGAGGATGCCGTCGGGCATGCGGTCACCGGGCTGCAGACCGGGGCCGTCCGACGTCCGGTACGACAACGAGAGCTGCAGTGTCTGGTCGTCGCGCTTCTCGAACGGGTTGCCGGACGTCATGATCTCGGTCGTCATGCCCAGCAGCCACTCCGCGACGGGCTTGCGCTCGGACTCGTAGGTGTCGAGCAGGGTTTCCATCGCGAGCTTCCAGCCCAGGTTGTAGGCGTCCTGGATGCCGGTGTTCATGCCCTGCGCGCCGGCGGGGGAGTGGACGTGGGCGGCGTCACCGGCGAGGAACACGCGGCCGACGCGGAACCGGTCCACCATGCGGATGTTGGTGCGGTACAACGACATCCACGTCGCGTCCTGCAGCACGACGTCGGCGAGGCCGGTGCGCTCGCGGACGATCCGCCGGTAGAGCTCCAGCGACGGTTCGCCGTCTCCCGTTGCCTGGAACTGGTAGAGGTCCGTGCCGGGCAACGGGCACAGGCCCAGCCACTGGCCGTCGTCGGTGGACCAGCCGTGCCAGAACTCGCGGTCCAGGCCGCAGACGCGGACGTCGCCGACGAGCATGCGCTGGTCCTCCCACGTCTCACCGACGAACTGCACGCCGAGACGCTTGCGCACGAACGACTTCCCGCCGTCGCAGCCCACCAGATAGGCAGCGCGCACGGTCTCGTCGCCGACAACAGCCGTCACGCCGTCGAAGTCCTGCGAGAACGACGTGAGCGGCATCCCGTACTCGACCGGCTGGGGCAGCGCGTCGCGGAGGATCTGCTCGACCCGGAACTGCGGGATCAGCATGGTGCTCGCGTACGGGCGGTCGGCGGTGGGGTGGCGGCCCTCGTGGACGTCCCACTCGCGCACCACCTCGCGCCCCTTGTAGTGGCGCATGCGCATGTGGAACCGGCCGGACGCCAGCACCGGCTCGATCACGCCCAGGTCGTGGAAGACCTCCATCGACCGCGGCTGCAGGCCCTTGCCACGCGATCCGGCGAACGGGGCGGGCGCGGCGTCGACGATGCGGAACGGGACGCCGCGGCGGGCGAGGTCGAGGGCCAGGGTGAGGCCGGTCGCGCCGGCGCCGATGATCAGAACCTGAGTGTCCATGACCAGAAGACTCGGCCCATGAGCTGCCACGGCCCTGTCACCGCGCTGTTGCGCCGTGACAGGGCCGTTTGAAGTGCGAGAACTTACTTCTTGAGCAGCTCGATCAGCGCGTCGACGTCCTTGGGCTCGAAGCCGCGGAACACCGTCAGCGCCAGCTCGTAGTACGAGCGGACCGGGCTCACGTACCACTTGCCGCCGACCTCGGTCGCGACCACGCCGACACCGGACTTCATGACCGACGCGGCGACGCGGCCGATGACCTCGACCGCGGCGGCCGGGATCTTGCCGCCGCCCTGCTGGTTCATGAGCTGCGTGATCTCGTCCGCGCACAGCTTCTGCGCGCCCTGGCCGGGCACCGTGGCCGAGTAGCAGTCGCCGTCACGCGCGATCGCGACCGTCTCGCCCTCGACCGTCACCGACAGCTTCTTGATGGTGACCTGCTTGCCGCCGGTCACGTCCTTGACGTCGGTCTCCAGCTCGTTCAGCTTGGCGCCGGTCGGGCCCATCTTGCCCGCCTGCTCCAGCAGCAACGGGCCGAGGTCCTGCAGCACACCGGCCTCGTCCGGCGGCAGCAGCGAGATGACCGTCTTCAGGTCGCCGTCCATCGCCGCGGTGACGAGCTGCTTGGCCGCGTCCTGCGCCGAACCCGCACCCTGCGGCGCGAAACCCTGCTGCGGCCACTTGAGCTTCTCCTCCTCCAGCGCCACGTTGGCGATGGTGTAGAAGGCGCTCGGGTACCACTCGTCGCCGACCTTGATCGTCGCGATGCCGATCGGCGTGCCGCGCTTCTGGACCTCGGCGGTGATGACCCAGGTCTTCGTCTCGGACTTGGTCATGCTGACCTTGTCGCCGATCGCGTCCATCAGCTTGTCGGTCAGCGGGACCTTCGAGATGTCCGACGTGACCGTGATCTTGCCCTCGACCAGCTTGTTGATGGTGAGGTGGTCGTTGATCTTCTCGGCCTTGGCCTCGTCGAACTTGATGTTCTCGCTCTTGAACTCGATGCCCGACATCTTGTTCGGGTCGGCGTCGGGCTTGAGGATCTCGAGACGCTTCATCTCCTTCGTCATCGAGTCCAGGTAGTCCTTCGACAACGCGGCCTCGGCGGGCGCCAGCGACGCCGTGATGCCGACGACGTCACCGCTGCCGAGCTGCTCGATGAGGTTCTTCGCCGCGACCGCCGGGGTGTCCTGGCCCGCGTTCGCCGCCGGGTCGGACTTCTTCAGCGCGAAGAACGTGACAGCGCCGCCCACGAGCAGCAGCACGGCCACCACGGCCGTGATGACCAGGCCGGTGCGCTTCTTCTTCGGCGGCTCGCCACCCATCGGGGCGTAGCCGTACGGCTGCTGCTCGAAGCCCTGCTGCGGAAAGCCCTGCGGACCTGTCTGCGGGTAGCCCTGCTGCGGGAACCCCTGCGGCCCGGTCTGCGGCGGACCTTGGGGCGGACCCTGCTGGTAGCCGCCCTGCTGCGGGTATCCACCCGGCTGCGGTTGCTGCGGGTAGCCACCCTGCTGCGGGTGACCGCCCTGCTGCGGGTTGTTCTGCGGCTGCCACTGGCCGCCGCCACCACCTGGGTAGCTCACGGATTCCCTCCCGGAGTCATCACTGCGCTGCGCCTGTTGGAGGTGAGCACCGTGATCGCCCCCACGATCGTCAGTACGGCACCGGCAAGGGTGACGGCTGGTCCGGCGATGCTGATTCCGACCAATGCACCCTTGCTATCCCCTTGGACCGCGGCTAGTAGGGCCACGGTTCCACTGATCGTGCCAAAGACCAGTCCGATGCACGCGGCAATTCGACGAAATCGGACCACGTACAGGACCGCGGCGATCATGGCGAGGGGCGTGAGTCCCACCCAGACCGACGTGACGACGCTGCCCGCCACCCCGTCCAACCCGGCGAGATCACGCAGCGAGAGCACCTCGTAACTGTCCCTCGTGGTCATCCCGGACCTCAGCCACGGCAAGAAGGTTCCGGTGATGGAAGTGATCAGGCCCACTGCCGCGAT
>JAVXWK010000434.1:0-6402 GCA_032230575.1 Pseudonocardiales bacterium
TGATCACCACGCCGACCACGCGCAACGACGCCCCGGCGTGGTTCATGTGCACCGGCGTCATCGACATCAGCCCGACCATGGCGGTGTGGCACAACATCACCCCGACGAGTGCAAGTCGTGCCATCGGCCCGAGCGATCCCCAGATCTTCAGACCGCCCGGCGTGCCACCACCGGAGCAGTGCGGAGATTCAACAGGTCGAGTGCTTCTCACGACCACGAGCGGGTCCGGTCGCAGCCCGAACTGGATCACCACCACAGCCGCGCACAGAACCACAGCCGCCAGCAGGAACGGCCCCACACCCACTGGCAGACCCAGAAGAGCCGCGAGCCGTCCAGCGGGATCAGCGAGGTTCGGCCCGATGATCGCGCCGATCATCGCCGCCCACACCACGCGCGAGAGCTCGCGCGCACGACGTTGCGGATCCGCCAGATCCGTTGCGGCATAACGAGCCGCGTAGTTCGCGCTGGACGCCCCTCCGAACAGAAGCAGTCCTACCAACAACACCGGCCACACCCCGGCACCCACGGCGACAGCGGCGATCACGGCACCGAGCGCGCCCATGCTGTAGCCGAGGATCAACGCCGGCCTGCGCCCACGCCGTCGCGCCAGACGTGCACCGGGTAAGGCGAGCAACGCCGCGCCGGCGACAGCCGCGGTCTGCGCGAGCCCGCCGACGGCATCGGACCCGGACAGCGACGCGGCGATCAGCGTGCTGATCGCGAGGCCGATCGTCACGGCCGCCGACCCCAGGATCTGGGTGCCGGTCAGCACGCGGACGACCTTGCGCTGCACGCGTTCGACCTGCGGCGCGACGGTCACCATGATCGCGATGGTGGCACGCGGAACCCGCGTGCCGACAGGTCCATCAGGGGCGCTTACTCACCCGGTTGAACGGTCTGCTCGAAGAAATCGGCGATTTCGTCCGGCTTGAGCTCGTTCGCGTTCTCCTCGGCGTTCTTGGTGAGGATGCCGAACATGGGCCGCCCCTTGGCCGTGAACACCAGCACGCCGGTGCCGCTCGAGGTGGCCGCGTGGTAGCTGCCCTCCAGCCCGTTGCCGGTCCAGTCGGCCTCGACGCGGTCGGTCTGGAACGACTTCGCGATGGCCTCGACGTTGTTCTCGGCGCCGGTGACGCTGTCGGTGAGGATGTACTGGACCGCGTAGCCGTCGCGGATCGTGCAGCTCACGACCGTGCCCTTGATCTCCTCCATGCCGGTGATCTGCGCGGAGTCGGCCTTCTCGCAGCCGCCGCCGTCCGGCACGTGGCCCGCGAGCTGGCGCAGGCACTTGGTGAAGCCCTGGCCGTCCTGGACCACGTCGTCCTTGCACTCGTCCGCGCTGGGCAGGTTCGGACCGTTGAACGCGAACACCGCGCCGATGACGAGGGCCAGTGCCACCACAGCGCCGCCGATGCCGAGGAGGACCTTCTTGTTGTCCTTCTTCGGAGGCATCTGCTGCTGTTGCGGGAAGTTCATCGGGTAGCTGCCGCTGACGTTCGGGTTCATCGGGTACTGCGAAGTCAGCTGGTAGGTGCCGCTCGCCGAGTACGGCCCGCTCACGTTCGGGTTCGGGTACGACCCGCTGATCACCGGGTTCGGGCCGCTGACGTTCGGGCCGACCGGGTGCGGACCGCTCACGGCGGGGCTGACCGGCGCCGTCACCACGGTCGGCGGCTCGACGTACTTGGGCTTGTCGTCCTCGGGCTTCAACGTGATCATCGCGCGGTCCACGACCTGCGCGCCGGACGCGACGATCGTCTCCGGGTTGTCCGGGTTGGTCGGGACGATGCCGACCTTCTCCGCGATGACCTGCGCGACCAGCGGCATCCGGCAGGAACCGCCGACGAGGTAGACGTGCTGCGGCGTGACGCCCGCCCTGTGCACGGTGGTGATGAGGAGCTCGGTGGTGCGGATCAGGCTCGGCCGGATCAACGCCTCCAGCTCGCCGCGCGTGACGACGACCTTCTCGAACGGCTCCGGCATCATCACCTCGACCTGGGGCAGCTCGGAGAGGTCCTCCTTGGCGAGGCGCAGCTCCTCGCGCAGGCCGAGACGGGCGCGGTGGTCGTCCACGGTGACCGGGCGCAGCAACCGCTGCCAGCCCGCCGGGTCCTTGTGCGAGACGCTGCGGCCGATGTGCTCGAGCAGCGCCTGGTCGATGTCCAGACCGCCGACGTCGCTGAGGCTGCCGTCGGCGAGGATGCGGTGCTCCGCGTCGAGCACGGAGACGTCGAACGTGTCGGCGCCGAAGTCGTAGACGGCGAGCGGGCGGCCACCGCCGAGCGAGGCCACCGCGATGGCCTCGGGAACGGGTACCAGCTCGCCCGTCATGCCGCCGAGCCTGGCCGACGACAGCAGCTTGTTGCGCCTGCTCGGGCCCCATTCCGCCGGGTGCGTCAGGCGGATCTCGTCGAGCGGGGTGTCGCCGAGCAACGGCGTGACGGCCTCCATCACGCGCGCGTAGATGGCCGCGAGCGCGTCGTTGACCGGCAGGGTGGTCTCGCCGAGCTTGATCGTCGCCTTGTCGATGTGGCGCTTCGGGTTCGCCTCGTAGCGCGACGGGTCCTGGCGCGAACGCCGCTCCGCTTCTCTGCCGACGCGCAGGGTGCCGTCCTCGTCGAGGTAGACGGACGAGGGCATGGTGGGCCCTCCGTCCAGATCCACCACACCGTGGTCGGACAGCACCGCAACCGTGTTGGCGGTGCCCAGGTCGACGGACAGGACGCGCACCGTGCTCCCCTCGCAGGACTTACTGCGGGTGATCGTGCCACAGCGGCCTTCGGCAGGTGCTCGGACCTGCACAATCAGAAATTGTCAGACCCGGTTGTCATGATGGTCGCCATGGACGTGATGGAGGCTTTCTCACCGGCGACCAGGCAGTGGTTCGCCGGGGCCTTCGCCGCGCCCACCCAGGCCCAGACGGGTGCGTGGGCGGCCGCGGCGGCGGGCGAGCACGCGCTGGTCATCGCCCCGACGGGTTCGGGCAAGACACTGGCCGCGTTCCTGTGGGCACTGGACCGGCTGGCTTCCTCCTCGATCCCGCCGGAGCCGAAACGACGGTGCCGGGTGCTTTACGTGTCGCCGTTGAAAGCGCTGGCGGTGGACGTCGAGCGAAATCTGCGCGCGCCACTGGCCGGTATTCGGCAGGCCGCGCACCGGCTGAACCTCACCGAGCCGTCCATCACCGTGGGCATGAGGACGGGCGACACCTCTCCGGAGGAACGGCGGGCGTTCGGGCGCACTCCCCCTGACGTGCTGGTGACGACGCCGGAGTCGTTGTTCCTGCTGCTCACCTCCTCGGCGCGTGAGTCGTTGCGCGGCGTGGAGACGGTGATCATCGACGAGGTGCACGCGGTGGCGGGCACCAAGCGCGGCGCGCACATGGCGTTGTCACTCGAACGGCTGGACGCGCTGCTCGAAAAGCCCGCTCAACGGATCGGGCTGTCCGCGACGGTGCGTCCGGTCGAGGAGATCAGCACGTTCCTGTCCGGTGGCCGCCCGGTGTCGGTGGTCCAGCCGAAGACCCCCAAGACCATCCAGGTCGAGGTGGAGGTGCCGGTCGAGGACATGACACTGCTCGGCCAGCCGACGGGTGAGGTGTCGGGCTCGGCGGCCGGGCCCGAGCAACGCACCTCGATCTGGCCGTCGGTCGAGGCGCGGGTGCTCGAACTGGTGCGGGAACACCGGTCGACGATCGTGTTCGCGAACTCGCGGCGGCTCGCGGAACGGCTGACCGCGCGCCTGAACGAGCTCGCGGAAGAGGCTGCGGAGATGCAGTCGTTCCCGGCCGAGGCGGTGGGCCAGTCGGGCGTGACGGTCCAGAAGAGCGCTTCCGTGGCCCGTGCGCACCACGGGTCGATGTCACGCGAGCAACGCACAGCGGTGGAAGAGGACCTGAAGTCCGGGCGGCTGCCGTGCGTGGTGGCGACGTCGTCGTTGGAGCTCGGCATCGACATGGGCGCGGTCGACCTGGTCGTGCAGGTCGAGGCTCCGCCGTCGGTGGCCTCGGGTCTGCAACGCGTCGGCCGCGCCGGTCACCAGGTCGGTGCGGTGTCGCGCGGCGTGATGTTCCCGAAGTTCCGCGGCGACCTGGTGTCGTGCGCGGTGGTCGCGGAACGGATGCAGAACGGCGCGATCGAGGCCGTGAAGTTCCCGCGCAATCCCCTCGACGTCCTGGCTCAGCACATCGTCGCGATGGTGGCGATGGAGACGTGGACGGTCGAGGAGCTGACCGGGCTGGTGCGGCGGGCCGCGCCATTCGCCGGACTGCCGGACTCGGCACTGCACGCCGTGCTGGACATGCTGTCGGGCCGGTACCCGTCCGAGGAGTTCGGTGAGCTGCGGCCGCGGATCACCTGGGACCGGGTGAACTCCGAGCTGCGCGGGCGGCCTGGCTCGCAACGGCTCGCGGTCACCTCCGGTGGCACGATCCCCGACCGCGGGCTGTTCGCGGTGATGACTCCGCCGTCGGAGAACGGTCCCGGCTCCCGTGTCGGCGAGCTCGACGAGGAGATGGTCTACGAGTCGCGCGTCGGCGACACGTTCCTGCTGGGCACGTCGTCGTGGCGGGTCGAGGACATCACACACGATCGAGTGATCGTGGTGCCGGCGCCGGGTCAGCCCGCGCGGATGCCGTTCTGGAAGGGCGACGCACCGGGCCGTCCGCTGGAGCTCGGCCGGGCGATGGGCAAGTTCCTCCGCGAAATGTCCACAATGGAGGATTCGGCCGCTCGCGAACGGGCGGCGAGTGCGGGCCTGGACGCGTGGGCGACGGACAACCTGCTGGCATACCTGGGCGAGCAGCGGGACGCGACGCGGCACGTGCCGAACGACAGAACCGTGCTGGTGGAACGGTTCCGCGACGAGCTGGGTGACTGGCGGCTCGTGGTGCACTCCCCGTTCGGCGCCCAGGTCAACGCGCCGTGGGCGTTGGCCATCGCGGCACGGCTGCGCGAACGCCGTGGTGTCGAGGTGCAGGCCGCGCACTCCGACGACGGCATCGTGCTGCGGTTGCCGGACGCTCTCGACTACGAGGGCATGGAGGTCACCGCGAGCGCGGAGGACGTGCTGCTCGATCCGGACGAGGTCGAGCAGATCGTGGTCGCGGAGGTGGGCGGTTCGGCGTTGTTCGCTGCCCGGTTCCGCGAGTGCGCCGCGCGCTCGCTGCTGCTCCCCCGCCGTGATCCGAAACGGCGCACTCCGTTGTGGCAGCAGCGTCAGCGCTCGGCCCAGCTGCTGTCGGTGGCCGCGAAGTACGAGCGGTTCCCGGTGGTCCTGGAGGCGATGCGCGAGTGCCTGCAGGACGTCTACGACGTGCCGGGCCTGCGCGAGCTGATGTCGGACGTCCGCGCGCGCCGGGTGCGCGTGGTCGAGGTGGAGACGCCGTCGCCGTCGCCGTTCGCGCGCAGCCTGCTGTTCGGTTACGTGGGCATGTTCCTCTACGAGATGGATGCGCCTCTGGCGGAACGTCGTGCGGCGGCGCTGTCGCTCGACTCGACCTTGCTCGCGGAGCTGCTCGGCTCCGAGGCGATCCGGGAGCTGCTGGACCCGGAGGTCGTGGCCGAGGTCGAGCGCAGCCTGCAACGCCTGTCCGAGGATCGTCGCCCGCGCCACGCCGAGGACACCGCGGATCTGTTGCGGTTCCTGGGAGATCTCTCCGACGCGGAGGCGCTCGAACGCGGTGTGCCCCGCGAGTGGCTGGACGAGCTGGTGGCCGAGCGCCGGGTGATCCGCGTCCGGATCGCCGGTGAGGAACGCTCGATCTCGATCGAGGACGCGGGCAAGGTTCGTGACGCGCTCGGTGTCGCGCTCCCCGTCGGTGTCCCGGAGGCCTTCACCGAACCGGTGGCGGATCCGCTGGGCGAGCTGCTGAGCCGCTACGCCCGCACCCACGGCCCCTTCGCCGCAACGGAACCGGCCGCCCGGTTCGGTCTGGGCGTGGCCGTGGTGACGGGTGTGCTGGAACGGATGGCGGCCACGGGCCGGTTGGTTCGCGGCGAACTCCGGCCTGGCGGCACCCACACCGAGTACTGCGACGCGGACGTGCTCCGGCGGCTGCGTCGTGCGTCGCTCGCTCGGCTGCGGTCCGAGGTGGAGCCGGTCGAACCGGCGGCACTGGGCCGGTTCCTGCCGTCGTGGCACGGTCTGGGTCGCCGGCTGCGTTCGGCACCGACGGTCGACGACGTGTTCTCGGTCGTCGAACAGCTTGCGGGAGCACCACTTCCGGCAAGCGCCCTGGAGTCGCTGCTGCTCCCCTCGCGGTTGCCGGGCTACTACCCGGCGCTGCTGGACGAGCTGACCGCGTCCGGCGAGGTGACGTGGACGGGCTGCGGCTCTCTGGCCGGCGGCGACGGCTGGATCGCCTTGGCCCCAACGGATGTGGCCGACCTGCTGCTGCCCGAC
>JAVXWK010000462.1:0-13699 GCA_032230575.1 Pseudonocardiales bacterium
GCTGTGCGGGATCGATGTCCGGGAAGTCCGAGCGGTTGTGGCAGCCACGGGTCTCGCGGCGTTCGAGGGCGCACTCCAGGGTCGCGCGGGCGGAGAGCGCCGACGCCAACAGGTCGAAGGCGTGCGCGAGGTCCTGGAAACCGGCGAGGTCGGGGTGCACGCCGACGTTGCGGATGCGCTCCTCCAGTTCGTCCAGCTCGGCAAGTCCCTTGCGCAGCGACGACTCGTCACGGACGACACCGGCGTGCTCGGTCATCGTGTTGCGCAGAGTCCGTTGCAGGGCACGGACGTTCTCCGGGCCGTCGGCGTTCAGGAGCCCGTCGACCTCGGCACGCGCCTCGCCCAGCACGATCCGCGAACGGCGTTGCGCGCTCAGCGAAGCCGAGTACGCCGCCGCCGCCTCGCCGACGATCCGGCCGTACACCAGCAGTTCGATGAGCGAGTTGCCGCCGAGCCGGTTCGCGCCGTGCAGGCCGCTGGACGCCTCGCCGATCGCGTACAGGCCGTCGACTCCGGTGGAGTGGTCGGCGGGCGACACCCACACGCCACCCATCGAGTAGTGCGCGGTCGGCGCGATCTCCATCGGTTCGCGGGTGATGTCCTTCATCTGCAGCTCGAGCAGCGTCTGGTAGACCCGCGGCAGCCTGCGCATGATCTGCTCGCGCGGCAGGTGCGAGACGTCCAGCCACACACCGCCGTTCGGGGTGCCGCGGCCTTCCTTGATCTCCGTGTACGCGGCCAGCGCCACTCTGTCGCGTGTGGACAGTTCCATGCGCTGCGGGTCGTAGCGGGCCATGAACCGCTCCCCCAGCGCGTTCGTCAGCACGCCGCCTTCGCCGCGCGCCGCCTCGGACACCAGCGTGCCCGCCGCGTTCTCCGGTTCGAGCAGGCCGGACGGGTGGAACTGCACCAGCTCCGGGTCGCGGATCCGGCCGCCCGCGAGCACCGCCAGGCGGAACGAGTCGCCGGTGTTCTCGTCACGCCTGCTCGAGGTCCGGCGCCAGATCCGGGTGTGCCCGCCCGCGGCCAGGATCACCACGTCGGCGTGGAACACGTACCGCGTGCCGGTGTTCAGGTCGAACCCGTACGCGCCGAAGACCACGTTGTCCCGCACCAGGATCCGCGTGATGTAGCACGTGTCGTGGATCGGGATGTTCAGCTGCGTGGCGCGGTTCACCAGGGTGCGCTGGATCTCCAGACCCGTGTAGTCACCGGCGAACGACGTGCGACGGAACGTGTGCGCGCCGAAGAACCGCTGCGAGATCCGGCCGTCCTCCTCGCGGGCGAACGGCATGCCCCACCGCTCCAGGTCGGCGATGCCGCGCGGGGCCTGTTCCGCGACGACCCGCACGATGTCCGGGTTCGCGAGGAGGTAGCTCTCCTTGATGGTGTCCGCGGCGTGCTGCTGCCACGTGTCGGCCGGGTCCATCGTCGCCAGCGCCGCGTTGATGCCGCCCGCCGCCAGCGCCGTGTGCGCGTCCGCCTTGGGCCGCTTGCCGACGACCAGCACGTCGACTCCGCGCTCAGCCAGTTCGATGGCGGCGCGCAGTCCCGCACCGCCGCTGCCGATCACCAGCACTGAGGTGGCTATCTGATGTTCAGGTTGCGTCATCGCGGCCTCCGTTGCCCGTACTTCCATCTGTACAAGGAGGACCGGATGGCGGGGCGATCTGTGACTGTTAGCTGCGCGACAATGCGGCTCTGGTCACTAAGCTGTTGGTGTGTTCGTGAAGCTCTGCGGTCTGCGCACCGAGTCCGATGTCGCCGTGGCGGTCGAGGCCGGGGCCGACGCGGTCGGTTTCGTGCTGACCACCAGCCCCCGCCAGATCGACGCCGACCTGGCCCGCGGCCTCGTCGCGGCGGTCCCGTCGAACGTGCTGACCGTCGCCGTCGTGCGCGGCATCTCAGCGGCCGAAGCGGGCGAGCTGGCGTTGAAGGCCGGTGTGCGGGCGCTGCAGCTGCACGGCGACTACCCGAAGGAAGCCTTCGACGAGCTGGCCGGACAACAGTTTCAGCTGGTCAGGGCCACGGCGCTGGGTCCGGACACCGATGTGCGCACCGGCGCGTTCGGCGAGGAGCTGCTGCTGATCGACTCGCCGGTGGCGGGGTCGGGCGAGCAGTGGGACATCACGAAGCTCGCGGACAACCCGCCGACCGGCAAGTGGGTGCTGGCGGGTGGGCTCGCGCCGGAGACGGTCGCCGAGGCGATCAGCGTGGCTCAGCCTTGGGGTGTCGACGTGTCCAGCGGTATCGAGTCGAGCCGCGGCGTCAAGGACCACGGCCGGATGCGCGAGTTCGTGGCCTTGGCTAAAGTTGCGTCCCAGCGCGGATGACCGCGCGCACGTCCAGCAGCGCTTTCAGGTCCTCCAGCGGGTTCCCGGCCACGGCGAGCAGGTCGGCGTCGTAGCCGGCGGCGATCCTGCCCTTGCGCTCGCCGACCCCGCACATGGCCGCCGCCACGCTGGTCGCGGACGCCAGCGCCTCGGCGTTTCCGAACCCGAGCAGCTCGCCGAACTCCACGATCCCGTGCGGCAGCGAGTCGAACCGCTTGAACTGCCCGACACCCGCGTCCGACGAGCACACCAGCCGCACGCCCAGCTCGCGCATCCGGCCGAAGTTCTGCCGCAGCTGGATGCTGACCGGGAAGGCAGGCTCCGCGGTCGGAATCCGCGCCGTCGTGGTGCTGATGTAGATCCCCTTGCGCACCATGAGGTCCACGGTGTCCCAGTCGACCGCGAGACCGCCCGGTGCCAGGAAGAAAGCGTGCTCGACCGAGTCGACACCTGCCTCGACCGCTGCCTTGATGCCTGACGCGCCGTGCGCGTGCACCGTCACAGGGATGCCCGCCTCGTGCGCGATCTCGACGGCCGCCCGCAGCTCCTCGGTCGTGTACTGCTGGTGGAACGGCGACGAGCCCGGCGTGATCGACCCGCCGGTGGCCATGATCTTCACGACGTCGACACCGCGTTCGACCCGTTCGGTGACGGCCTTGCGGATGCCGTCGAGCCCGTCCGCCTCGCCGCCGAGGAACCAGCAGTGGCCGCCGGTCGTGGTCACGGGCGGCCCGGAGACCAGCACCTCGGGGCCGGCGTCGCGGACCTGGAGCGACAGGTAGCTGCGATCACCCAGGTCGCGCACGGTCGTGATGCCCGCCCGCAGCGCCTCCACAGCGTTGGCGCGCATCCGTTCGACCATGACGTCCTCGGCGTCGTCCGGCAGCTGCTCGACGGCCACGCCGAACGGGTCGAACGCCAGGTGGACGTGCGAGTCGACCAGGCCGGGCAGCAGCGTGACGTCACCGAGATCGGCAACGGGCAGGCCGGCCACGTCCGTGACGGCCGCGATCTTGCCGCCCTCGATCACGACCAGCGGTGGTCCGGAGAGCTCCCGCTCGCCGTCGAACACCCGCGCCGCCCTGATCGCGTACTTCATCCCCAGCACCCCTTGATCGACTCACCTCCAGGCTAACGGCTCGCTAGCACGGCGGCCGGTAGTCGTGGTCGCGGAACTGCCCCGACCACTCCTCCCAGGTCATCGGCGTGCCCGCGAGCTCGCAAACCCGTCTGGACGCGGCCTCGACGTCGGTGTCCCAGAACCGGATCGTGCCCTCGTCGAGCGTCACGGCCACGCGCCGCCCGTCCGGTGTGTAGTACACGCCCGCCACCACGCCGCCCGGACTGCTCAGGACGGCGAACAACGCGGGCGAGGCGGGGTTCTCGATGCTCCACAGCTGGGTGGCGCGGTCGGTGCCGGAGATGATGACGGAACGGTTGTCGGGACTGAACCTCACCTTGCTGATCGGTCCGTTCTGGTCGGAGATCACCGACAGCTGCGCGGAGTCGGCGACACGCCAAAGCCTCGCGGTGCGGTCGAGTCCGGCGCCCGCGACCATCGTGCCGTCCGCGCTGAACGTCACGCTCATGACGGCCTCGCGGAAGCCGGTCAGCTTGGCTGTGCGACGCGGCTGAGCGCGGTCGGTCAGGTCCCACAAGCGCACGGCACGGTCGGTGTTGGCCGAGGCCAGGCGTTTGCCGTCCGGACTGAACGCGACGCTGTTGACGTTGCGGGCGTTGTCGGCGAGGGTCGCGAGCTTCGCCGGGGTGCGGGGTGAGGCGACGTCCCAGACGGTGAGGTCGCCCGCGTCGTCGCCGGTGGCGAGGGTGAGGCCGTCCGGGCTCCAGGCGAGAGTGCTGACCGTTTCGCGGAAGCCGTCGAGCACGGCGACCGGTGCCGACGGGTGGGCGATCTCCCAGACGCGGACGGTTCGGTCGCGGCTCGACGTGGCCACGAAGGCACCGTGGAACGCCACGGACAGCACCGGGCCGGTGTGGCCGGTCAACGTCGCCAGCGGGGTCAGCGTGCGGAAATCGGTGCGCCACAAGCGAACCGTGTCGTCGAGGCTCGCGGTGGTGGCGACCAGGCCGTCGCCGGCGAAGATGCCCTCGACCGGGGTGGCGTGGCCGGACGGGGTCGAGAACGGGTCGTGCCACAGGTAGGAACGGCCGGCGCTGCTGGAGCCGGCCAGCAGGGTGCCGTCGCGGCTCAGGGCGATGTCGCGGACGCGGTTCGGCTGGGTCAGCTTGCCGATCTCGCGGCGCGACGCCACGTCCATGATCCGCACGACGCCGTCGTTGGCGCCGAGGGCCAGGCGGGTGCCGTCGGCGGTGAAGGCCATGCCGCGCACCAACGCGTCCGGGCCGGGGAAGTCGTGCACAGCACCGTCGTAGAGCCAGATCGCGTGCGTTTCGTCGGCGATGGCGAGCTTGCCGTCCTGGCTCCAGGTCAGGCCGCTGATCGGACCCTTCGCCCGCATCACGAGCTGGTCGCCGACGAACACCCGGCCGTCCTCGCCCGCCGTCGCGAGCACGCCGGACGGGCTGTACTCGGCGCGGTAGATCTCGCCCTCGTGCCGCACCGGCGCGGTCGTGGGGCGGCCGGTGCGCAGATCCCACACCTGCGCGGTCGGCCCGGCGGTCGCGAGCTGGGTGCCGTCGGGGCTGAACGAGACGCCCGCGACACCGACGCCCGGCAGGAACGAGGTGAGCAGCTCGCCGCTCGCGGTGAACAGCCGCACGCCGTCTTTCCCCGCCACGGCAAGGCGTTGGCCGTCGCCGCTGAACGCCACGTCGATCACGCGGCCGGTGTTGGGCAGCGTGGCGATCCGCCGCGGACCACTCCACAGTTCGACCACGCCGTCCACCGCGCCGGTCGCCAGCAGGCTGCCGTCCGGCGTCAGAGCGATGGTGTCGATCTGGTCGCCCGCGCCGTGCAGGCGGGTCGGGAACGGCCCGGAGAACGTGCTCAGCAACGCGCTGCGAGCCTCGGGCGTCGGCGAGATCTGGTACGCCGCGAGGCCGATCTGCCCGGCGAGCGACGGATCGGTGGCGCGCAGACCGGCCGCGTGCTCGCCGCCCTGCCGTGACATCGCCCGGTCCCGGTCCGCGACGGCCTGCCGCCACTGCACCACCGCCGCGACGCCCGCGATCGTGGTCAGCAGCACGAACACCGTCAGTGCCGCGACGAGCTGCCGCAACCGCCGGTTCCGCTTGCGAGCGCTCGTCTGCTCCGCCGCCTCCGCGTCCAGCGACGCCGTGAGGAACCGGTTTTCCCGTGGTGTCAACGCTTCCGGGTTCGCCGCCGCCCAGTCCCGTGCCGACGCGAGCCGCACACCCCGGTACAACGCGCCGGGATCGTGCTCGACCGCGGCCCACGACTCGGTCGCCTCGCTGAGCCGCCGGTGCAGCCGCAGCCCGGCGCGGTCGTCGGACAGCCAGTCCCGCAGCCGCGGCCAGCTGCGGATCAACGCCTCGTGCGTCAGCTCGACGCTGCTGTCGTCGATCGTGATCAGCCGGGCAGCGGCCAGTTTCTCCAGCACGTGCACCGTGAGGTCGCTGTCGTCCAGCGACTCCCGCGACACCCGCCGCTTGGTGTCCGCCGTGCCCTCGCCGAGCGCGGTGAGCCGCACGAAGATCTGCCGCGCCGCCGCCTGCCCGGCCGCGTCGAGCGACGCGTAGACCTCCTCGCCGCTGCGGGTGATCGCGTGCTGGATGCCGCCCGCTTCCTCGTAACCCTCGATCGTCAGCCGCAGCCCGCGCCGTCGTCGCCACGTCTCCAGCAACGCGTGCGACACCAACGGCAGCGCGGCGGGCTGCCCGGCCGCCTCCGCCACGAGCCGCGCCACGAGCACGGTGTCGAGCACGCAGCCTTCGTGCACCGCGGGCTGGGTGATCGCCTGCCTCAGTTCGTCGGAGTCCATCGGGCCCACGAGAACCTGGCTGTCCTGCAACGCTTTCACCAGCCGCGGGTATCGTCCACAGTGGCCGTAGAAGTCCGCGCGCACGCCGACGACAACCCTGGCGTGCTTGTCGGCGGCATGAACCAGCGCCTCGACGAACCAGGTCCGTTCCTCTTCGGCCTGGCACAGCGTGAAGATCTCCTCGAACTGGTCGACCACCACCAGCACCTCGGAGCCCACCATGCCCAGGTAGACGTGCAGAGCGGCCGGGTCGGCCAGGTCCTGGAGCACCTGGCCGACCCGCGTGCCGGTCAGCTCTGCCATCCGCAGCGCGCACTCCTCGCGCGGACTCGCACCGGGCGTGAACACCACATGTGGACCGTGCGTTCGTGCCACAAGACCCGCGCGCAGCAATGACGACTTGCCGGAGCCCGACGCCCCGAACACGCCGAGGAACCGCCGCTCACCCAGACGCTCGAGCAGTTCGGCGATCAGGGCGTCGCGGCCGAAGAACCTGTCGGAGTCCTCGACCTGGAACGCCGCGAGCCCCGGGTACGGCGCCCGGACACCCTCCGCGGGCGGCGCCGACAGCTCTTCGGACAGCTCGTGCCACCGCTGCCGCCACTCCTCGCCGTCTCCCCCGCACGCCTCGACGTACGCGAGCGTCACGGCCAGCGTCGGCAGCTTCCGCCCGCTCGCCGCGTCCGACAGCACCGTCACCGAGTAGTGCGCCCGCTTGCTCAGCTCGCGGTAGGTGGGTTTGCCCGCCTTCTCCCGCAACCGGCGCAGGTCGGCCGCGAAGCCCAGCAACGCGCTGTCCTCGGGCCCGAGTGGTCGTTCCGGTCGAGGCATGACCCGCACGGTAGCGGGGAACGTGCTCCGGACGGGTCAGGCGGCGCGGTAGCCGGGGATGTCCTCCACCCGTTCGTAGACCGGCAACCCGCGTTCCCCGGCGATTCGCACGTCCTCGTCCGCGCCGGTCGACTCGCCGGGCAGCCGCAGCACCGCGTCGCAGTGCCCGAGCAGGCGTTCCGCGGTCGGGTACATGATCCCCTCGGCCACCGGATCAGTGGGCGAGCTCCCACCCGCACCACGCAGGACGGGCAGCGCGACCCACTCGCCGATCATCGGCACGTGCCCGCTGCGGAAGATCGGCCACGCGGCCTCCTCCAGGCGTTCGAGATTGCGCGCCATCAGCGCGTGGTCGTCCCCGGTGCCCGAGCGGTAGGGCCCTGCGATCAGAATCAGCATGCCACCGACCATAATGTGCAACACTCGGCAGAAACAAGGAGAAACGTGCATGCTCGCTGCCCAACGCCGTGATCTGCTGCTCGAACGCCTGCGCACGGACGGCCGGATCGTCGCCAAGGACCTCGCGGTCGAAGTCGGTATCTCCGAGGACACGATCCGTCGTGACCTGCGCGATCTCGCAGCAGCGGGCCTGTGCCAACGCGTCTATGGCGGCGCACTGCCCGTGTCCCCCGCCATCGCCGACTACGCGACACGGCAGGACGTATCGGTCGATGGCAAGCAACGGGTCGCACGAGCAGCGGCGAAGTTGATCGAGCCAGGCAGCACCGTGATCCTCGACGGCGGCACCACCACCCTCGCCGTGGTGCGAGCGCTACCGCTCGACCTGCAAGCCACGGTCGTCACGCACAGTCCGACGATCGCGACCGCGTTGGAAGCGCATCAGCACGTGGACGTCTATGTGATCGGCGGAAGGCTGTTCAAGCACTCGATGGTCGCGTGTGGCGCTGCTGCTGCGGAGGCCGCACGGGGCGTGCACGCCGATCTGTTCCTGTTGGGCGTCACGGGCGTGCACTCCGAAGCGGGCCTGACGACCGGCGACGCGGACGAGGCGGCGATGAAGCGCGCGCTCGCCCACCAGGCCGCCGACACGTACGTGCTGGCCAGCTCGGAGAAGATCGGCGCCGCCTCGCGGTTCGGCGTGCTGCCGTTCAGCGAGGTCGCCGGGGTGGTCACGGACGCGGACAACGCGATCGTGCGCGCGCTGGAGGTGCCGGTCATCCCCGCGTGAGTCCGGGCGGGGTCCTGGCGCGGACGTACTCGGCACCAATCGAGCCCGAGGATTCGGACAAGACTTCCGGCCAGATGCCTAGTACGTGATCCGGAGGAAACCCTTGGGAGAACCGTACTTCAGGCCGCACGCGGTGAGAGCGAGAACGCCGTGGCCCTCCACGTCGCCCTCGAAGTACTTGGGGTTGGCCGACATCTCCTCGGCCACGTCGGTGGCGTAGCAGTCGTCCAGGTCCTCGTTCTCGTCGCTCCAGTCGTGCGGCAGCTTCATGCCGTCCTCGGCGTCGAGCGGCTCGCCGATCTGCTCGTCCGGGTTGCTCTCGTCGTAGTGGCGGATCACCTCGCCGCCCTCCGCGACGCACCACTCGTTCCCGCCGCCCTGGCAGTGCATGGCGTAGTAGTGCGCCTCGCCGAACGCCGCGCTCAGCACCGCGCAGATCTCGGTGACCGGGCGTGACGCGTGCGCGAACGGCTCGCCGAACACGAGCGTCCAGCCGTCCCACGCGCCCGTGACGTAGACCCTGGCGCAGCGGACGTGCTCTTCCTCCTTGGCCCACGCGTGGTGGTCGTTGTTCCAGGCGTCACCGCCGAGGATCTTGGTCACCGGACGGGGATCGGTCAGGCCGCAGACTTCGAGCACGGCCTGCTGGTTCTCGGTCCTGATCGCGTACCAGCCGCCGCAGAGGTGCATCTCCTCGCTGGAGTACATGTCCTCCTCGACCTTGACCTCGATGAACCGTTCGAGCACCCGGCGATCCCACTCGTCGAAGGCGTCCGGGCCGCCGACCTCGGCGATCCCCTGCCACGCGCCTCTGCGGACCGCGCCCTTGGTCGTCCGGCGCGCCTCCTGCAGCAACGGCAACACGTCCGGCCCCATGCTCCCGAACGCCCACCGCCCTTCGCGCGCCACGTAGTAGTCGTCGTCGGCCAGCACCGGCAGGAGTTCGGTGGCGTGCTTCAACGCCTGCTCGCCGCGGAACATGCTCGCGGCGTGCACGCGCACCTTCTGGTGCGGATGCCGGGTCAGTGCCAGGTAGGTCTCGTCGCCGGCGCTCAGCAGTGAGAACACCCGGCAGGCCTGCCGGCTGACCTGGCCGTCCTGTGTCGTGGCGATGAGGTCGACCAGCTGGTCGAACGTCGTGAGCCCGTGCTCGGCCGCGAACTCGGCGGCCTCGCCGCGGAAGTCGTCCCGGTCCATCCCGTCGAGCAGCGCCCGGATCTCCATGGCGCGGCAGGATACCCGTTAGTCCGAAGTGGACTGGAGATTCGGCCGTACGGCCCACTCTTGACTGACAGCCGCAGGTGGACGACGCTGCGGAACTGATGAGTACCTCAAATCTGGCGGAGGAACACTTCAAGACGGCAGTGCGCTGGGGCATCGGCCACGCGCTGCCGCGGACGGTGCTGCGCCTGCAGGCCCGTCGCGGCGACCTGCAGGGCCGCATCACCGTCGAGGCGTCCACGGGCGCCGACCTCACCGGCCTGTTCGACGAGATCCGCGCCCGCGGACCGCTGGCCGCCACCAAGGTCGGCCACACCACGGCCCGGCACGCGATCGTGCGCGAGATCCTCACCAACGACGCCCTGGTGACGACCCGTCCCCGCTACGGCGCCGGCATCCTGGGCAAGCTCGTCGCGTGGTCCGCCACGGACATCACGCATCCCGTGCAGCCGCCGTCGCTGCTGGTCGTCGAACCGCCGCAGCACACCCGTTACCGCAAGCTCGTCACCCGCGTCTTCACCGCCCGGGCCGTAGAACAGCTGCGCGAGCGCACCCAGTCGATCGCCGACGAGCTGCTCGACAGCCTCGACCCCACCAACCCGGTCGACCTCATCGAGACCTACTGCGGGCTGCTCCCGGTCACCGTGATCAGCGAGATCCTCGGCGTGCCACCGGAAGACGGCGCCACCGTGCTGGCGTTGGGCGGGGCCGCCGCGCCGAGCCTCGACCTCGGACTGTCGTGGCGCGTGTTCCGCAACGTCGAGACCACGCTGAGCACCTTCGACGCGTGGCTCACCCGCCACCTCGCCTCCCTGCGCGCCAACCCCGGCGACAACCTGCTGAGCCGCCTCATCACCGCGCGCGAGGACGGCGTCGGACTCACCGACCGCGAGCTCAAGTCCACCGCGGGACTGGTGCTGGCGGCCGGTTTCGAGACCACGGTGAACCTGCTCGGCAACGGGATCTCGTTGCTCACCAAGAACCCTTCGCAGCTCGAAACCCTCCGATCGCGCCCAGAGGTCTGGAGCAACGCGGTCGACGAGGTGCTGCGCGTCGACCCGCCGGTTCTCATGACGGGCCGGATGTGCTCGCGCGACACCACGATCGCGGGCATCCCGGTGCGGCGCGGGCAGTTCGTGACGGCCGTGCTCGCCGCGGCCAACCGCGATCCCGAAGCCTTCGCCGACCCGCACGCGTTCGACGTCACCCGCGCGAACGCCCGCGACCACGTGTCGTTCGGCGCCGGCCGCCACTACTGCCTCGGCGCGCAACTCGCGCGCATGGAGGGTGAGATCGGTCTGCGGTCGATCTTCGAGCGGTTCCCCGATCTCCGCCCGCTGCCCGGCGCGCACCGGCGGCCGACCCGCATCCTGCGCGGCTTCGAACGGTTGCCGACCAGCCTCACATCTTGACCGCGCCTAGACCGGCCCGGCGACGAGGTCGGCCAGGTCGTCGAACCGCACCACCAGCACCGCACCGATCACGCCGACCGCGGCCGCCAGCCCCGCGACGGCGGGGTCGAACGCGTTGTCCACAGCAGACAGTCCGAGAACCGCCACTGCCAGCAGGAAAGCGTTGCGCGCGGTGTGCCGGTGCGTGAGCGTGGTGCGAGCACGCCCGAAGCACCGGCACACCGCGCCGGACCGCCGTGACACCGCGCGCCACACCACGGCGGTCAGCACCGCGAACATGCCGGCTGCCAGCACCAGTCCCGCGACAGCCACCCAGTACCCGGCGATCAGGGACGCGAGCAGCAGCCCCGAGATCCCGAACTCCGCCACCACCGTCAGCACCGCGAACAGCCGCGTCCACCGCGCCGGAATCTCGAAGGCCGGCACCGAGGCGACGAACTCGGCGTAGTCGTTCGCGCTGCGCACCTTGCTCACCGCGGAGACCAGCAGCACCAGTCCACAAAGGACCACAGCCCCTGTTGTCACGAGCTCACCTCGATCCGATCGGGCGGAGCACCACGCCGATCAGCGCGTCCGCCGGGAGATAGCCCAGTCGCCGGGAGTCGTTGCTGCGGGCCAGGTTGTCGCCGAGCACCAGCAGGCTGTCGGCGGGCACGCGCGGGCCGGGCACGGGAATCCGCGGTGGCACGGGATCGCCCGGCACCGCCACCGCACGCTTCACCAGGCGCCCACCGGTCGGGTCGTCCGGCGACGAGGCTTCGATTTGCACCACCACGACCTGACCGGCGCGGACGCGGTCGAGGCGGGCCCGGCGGACCAGCAGCCGGTCGCCGGAGCGGTACGTCGGTTCCATGCTCACGCCGTGCACGGTCACCACGAGCAAACGGCTGCGCAACACCAGAAGCCATGCCACGACCGCGCCAACAGCCAACGCGACCCAGATCATCCGGCCACCACCCAGTCACGTCCCAGAAGCCCACACCCGCGCGTCACCCGGTCACCACCTCGTCGTATCCCGAAGCCTGCAGCCGAAACAGCCGCGCGTAGTCCCCATCCAGGAACATCAGCTCGTCGTGCGTGCCGAGCTCCGAAACCTGACCACCGGTCAGCACGGCGATCACCCCCGCATCCCGGACCGCGCCCAGCCGGTGCGAGATCAGCACGCTCGTCGCCCCCTCGCGGTGTCGTCGCAGGCTGCTGTGCAGCTCGTGCTCGGCCTGCGCGTCCAGGCCGGAGCTGGGCTCGTCCAGGATCATCAGGTCGCGGCGGTCGCGCAGGAACGCCCGCGCCAGAGCCAGCCGCTGCCACTGCCCGCCGGACAGCAGCACCCCGGTCTCCGGATCCTCGCGGTCGGCCTCGTCGAAGAACATGCGCGACAACAAAGTGTCGTACCCGCGAGGCAACGCTGCGACCATGTTGTTCGCGCCAGCTCGTTCCGCGGCAGCGACAACACGTGAGCGATCATCCATTGAGGACACATCGCCCAGGCCGACGTTCTCGGCAGCGGTGAGGTCGTAGCGCATGTAGTCCTGGAACACCGCGCCGATCCGCGCCCGCAGCTCGTCAACGGAGAACGACCTGATGTCGGCGCCGTCCCACAGGATCGCGCCGCGGCTGGGGTCGTAGAAGCGGCACAGCAGCTTGACGATCGTCGACTTCCCCGCGCCGTTCAGCCCGACCAGCGCGAGCGAACGCCCGTGCGGGATCGTCAGATTCACTCCGCACAGCACCCACGGCTGGTCGTCGGCGTAGCGGAACCACACGTCACGCAACTCGATCCCTTGCCGCAGAACAGGAACCGGGGCAGCGGAAGCCGGCAGGTCCGGCGGCTGCGACTCGATCTCCTGATAGTGGTGGAAGAGCAGCACCGAGTGGTGCGCGGAGGCCAGGTTGTGCACCAGGCTCTGAGACGCGCCCTGCACCCCGGCGACGGCGGCCACGAACATCGCGACATCACCGATCGACAGCGAGCCGGAGACCGCGAGCCACACCGACCAGACCAGCCCGGCCGCCGACACCAGCGCGGTCAGCCCGGCGAGCATGCCGCGAACCCGTGCGTCCCTGCGATCTTGGCCCTCCACCACAGCATGCGCCGCTGTCAGCTCCACGAGCATGCGACGGCGGAAGAGGTCGCCGAGGCCCAGCAACCGCAGCTCTTTCGCCGCGTCGAGGCTCGACAGCAGCTCCGCGTAGAACACCTCGCGCCGTTCGGCCGGCGTGATCGACCACATCACCTCGGCCCGCGCCCGGCTCAACCGCATGTGAGCGATCAAGGCCGGAATCGCCGCGACCAGCACGATCATCGCCATGCCGGCGTTCAGAACCAGCAACGTGCCGAGGAAACCGGCCGTCGTGATGGCCGCCTGCACCGCGCCGAGTCCGTCGTCGACGAGCTGACCAGGCCCGCTGCGGCCGGTCTGCTGGGCGAGCTGGAGCTTGTCGCGGAACCGCGGGTCCTCCATCCGCGCCAACCCGGTGAGCCGTCCCATCGCCTGGTAGAGCCGGTCCATCGTGAGCACCGCGACCACGCGGTCGAGCCGTTGCTTCAGGTACTCCGTCGACACCGGCAGCAGACCGCTGACCAGGCCCGTCAACGCCAGCGCGACGGCCCAC
Source organism: Pseudonocardiales bacterium (assembly GCA_032230575.1). GTDB lineage: Bacteria > Actinomycetota > Actinomycetes > Mycobacteriales > Pseudonocardiaceae > Lentzea. Next base: position 13,523 of record JAVXWK010000462.1, read on the forward strand.
GGCAGCAAAGCAGCCCAAGCACCGCCCGCAGCGATCCCGTCCAGCAGGACCTTGGTGCACCACGCGGCGGACAGCGGCACGACGGCGCCGAGCAGCGTGAGCACCACGTAGATCGGTGTGCCCGCCGGTGCCGCCGCTCGGGTCAGACTGAAAGCGCTGACCAGGAGCGACAACACC
>JAVXWK010000483.1:0-7032 GCA_032230575.1 Pseudonocardiales bacterium
ACGACTGCGCGCCGCTGCGGACATCGCCCAGCGGCGTCAGCACCAGCGCCAGCAACAACACGCCGATGCCCATCGCGGCCGTCGACATGTGCCGCAGCCGCCGGAGCGGAAAACGCATCACCAGCCAGAACAGCACGGCACCGATGCACACGTAGATCAGCTGCTTCTGGAACACGCTGTACGCCGACACACCCGACGCGACCTGGCCCGGCGCCGACGCCGACAGCACCATCACCAGACCGAGCACGGTGAGCATGCCGAAGATCGCGAGCAGCAGGTGGAAGTCGGCGAGCGGGCGGCTCAGCCACGCCGTCAGACCGCCGCGCAACGACGCGACGCGGCCCGCGGGGCGCACCTTCCGCTTCGGACTCGTCTTCTCCGCGACGACGCTCATCGGCCGATGAGCTCCTGCACCGCGGCCGTGAAAGCCTGCCCGCGATGGGCGTAGTCGGTGAACATGTCCATGGAGGCCGCCGCCGGCGCGAGCAGCACGGTGTCTCCCGGCCTCGCGAGTTCCTGAGCAGCCCGTACCGCGACGGTCATGGGTTCATCGTCCCCTGTGTCAAGCACACGAACGGGGACATCCGGCGCGTGTCGCGCGAGCGCGTCCGCGATGACCTGCCGATCCTGCCCGATCAGCACCACGCCGCGCAGCCGGTGCGCCTCGGTCCTGACCATCTCCTCGACCGACGCGCCCTTCAGCAGCCCACCGGCGATCCAGACGACGCTCTCGTACGCCCGCAGCGACGCCACCGCGGCGTGCGGGTTCGTCGCCTTCGAGTCGTTGACGTAGCGGACATCCGAGGAGACCGTCACGAGCACCGCGCGGTGAGCTGCCGGTTCGAACGCTTCCAAGCCCTCGCGCACAGCTTCCGACGGCACGCCGTACGCGCGCGCCAGAGCCGTGGCGGCCAGTGCGTCCGCGATGCCGGGAGGACCGGCGGGGCGGATCTTCGAGACCTCGATCAACGACTCGTCGTCGGCGAACGCCCGGTCGACCAGCCAGCCGTCACGCACGCCGAGCTGACCGTCCGCGGGCTCCTCCAGCGTGAAGCCGATGCGATCACGGGCCGGGGACTTCTCCAGCAGGTCGACGACGAGGTCGTCGTCGAGCCAGCCGATCGCCACGTCACCGGTGAGGATCTGGGCCTTGGCCTGGGCATAGGCGTCCATGCCACCGTGCCAGTCGAGGTGGTCCTCCGCGAGGTTGAGCAACGCGCCCGCCTGCGGCCGCACCGACGGCGCCCAGTGCAGCTGGAAGCTCGACAGTTCCACGGCGAGCACCCGGCGTCCGGCCAGCAGCGCGTCCACGACCGGCAGGCCGACGTTTCCGCAGGCCACGGCGTCCGCACCGGCCGCGTGCAGGATCGACTCCAGCATGCCGACCGTGGTGGTCTTGCCGTTCGTGCCCGTCACCGCCAGCCACACCGGCGGGTCGGCCAGCTCGGACGCCATCCGCCAGGCCAGCTCGACCTCGCCGATCACCTCGATGCCCGCCGACGCCGCGGCGGCCAGCAGCGGGCTCGACGGCTGCCAGCCCGGGCTTGTCACGACCAGCGACGTCCCGGCCGGCGGTTCCGTCAAGCCCGGTACGAGCTCGACGCCGTCCAGCAGCGTCTCCAGGGCCATCAGCCGTTCCGGCGACGAGTCCGTCACCACGACCTCCGCCCCCGCGGCGAGCAACGCCTCGGCGGCGGACCGGCCGGTCACGCCGGCACCGGCGACCAGTACCCGTGAACCGGCCAGCTTCGTCATACCTAGAACCCGCCTGTCAGCCACTCGCTGTAGAACACGCCAAGCCCGAACATGCAGCAGATTCCGGCCATCAGCCAGAACCGGATGATGACAGTGGTTTCCGCCCACCCGGCGAGTTCGAAGTGGTGGTGGAACGGCGCCATGCGGAACAGGCGCCGTCGTGAGGTGCGGAAGACCGCGACCTGCAACGCCACCGACAGGGCCTCCACCACGAACAGACCACCGATGACGATCATCAGGAGCTCGGTGCGGGTCGCGATCGCGAGACCGGCGACCAGACCGCCCAGCGCGAGCGAACCGGTGTCACCCATGAAGATCTTGGCGGGCGCGGCGTTCCACCACAGGAAGCCGATGCAGCCCGCCATCGCGGCCGCGGCGATCACCGCGAGGTCCAGCGGGTCGCGCACGTCGTAGCACCCGGCCACCGCGTAGCTGGAGCAGTTGTAGCGGAACTGCCAGAACGAGATCACCACGTACGTGCCGAACACCATCGCGGACGAGCCACCGGCCAGACCGTCGAGGCCGTCGGTCAGGTTCACGGCGTTCGACCACGCGGCGACCATGCCGTAGCAGAAGACGATGAACCCGACGACGCCGAACGAGACCACGGTGATGTCGCGCACGAACGACAGGTTGACCGACGCGGGCGTCAGGCCGTCCTTGTTCGGGAACTGCATCACCAGGATCGCGAACGTGATCGTCGCGATGAACTGGCCGACCAGCTTCGCGGTCTTGTTCAGGCCGAGGTTGCGCGCCTTGCGGATCTTGATGAAGTCGTCGAGGAAGCCGACGAGCCCCAGCGAGGTCGTCAGCATCAGCACCAGCAGGCCGGACGCCGACGGGGTCTGCCCGGACGCCGACAACGACATCGAGTTCACGAGGTGCGTGCCGAGGTAGCCGGCCCACATCGCGACCAGGATGGCGAGGCCGCCCATGGTCGGCGTGCCGCGCTTGGTCTTGTGGTGCTGCGGACCGTCCTCGCGGATCTCCTGGCCGAAGCCCTGACGGGAGAAGACCTTGATCAGGTACGGCGTCAGCAGGATCGACACCGCGAGTGCGATCGCTGCCGCGATCAGGATGCTCTTCACTTGGTTCCTGCCTCCAGCAGGGCCTCGGCAATGCGCCACAGGCGATAGGCGTTGGATGCCTTGACCAGCACAACGTCACCGGGCCGGACTTCCCCCCGCAGCAACGCGATCGCCGCGTCCGCGTCCGGCACCAGGACGGATTCGTCTCCCCAAGATCCTTCCAGGTGGGCACCCTGGTGCATCGCGCGGGCTCCGTCACCGATGACGACGAGCTTGTTGATGTCCAGGCGCACCACCAGGCGGCCGATCTCGTCGTGCTCGCGCACCGCGTCGTCGCCCAGTTCGGCCATCGGTCCGAGCACGGCCCAGCTGCGGCGGGCGGGCGTGGTGGCGCGCGAGATCGTCGCGAGCGCCTTCAACGCCGCCCGCACCGAGTCCGGGTTCGCGTTGTACGCGTCGTCGATGACGGTGACGCCATCCTCCCGGTCGGTGATCACCATGCGGTGCGCGGAAACCCGTTCCGCGGCACCCAGTCGCCGCGCCACTTCTTCAGGACTCGCACCCAGCTCGAGTGCGATCGCGGCGGCGACCAGCGCGTTGCCGACCTGGTGCGGGCCGCTCAGCGAGAGCTTGACCTGGGCGTCGCCCCGCACGGTCTTCAGCGTGAAGCTCGCGCGAGCCTGCTCGTCCAGCTCGATGTTCTCGGCCCGGACGTCGGCGTTCTTGTTCTCGCCGACGAGGACGACCTTGGCCTTGGTGCGGCTCGCCATGCCCGCCACCAGCGGGTCGTCGGCGTTCAGGATCGCGACGCCGTCTTCCGGCAGCGCTTCGACCAGCTCGCCCTTGCCCTGCGCGATGCCTTCCCTGGAACCGAACTCGCCGACGTGCGCGGTGCCGACGTTGAGCACGGCACCGATCCTGGGCGGGGCGATCTCGGTGAGGTTCGCGATGTGGCCGATGCCGCGCGCGGACAGCTCCAGCACGAGGAACCTGGTGTCCTCGGTGGAACGGAGCGCGGTCCACGGGTGGCCGAGCTCGTTGTTGAACGAGCCGGGTGGCGCGATGGTCTCGCCCGTCGGGCTGAGCACCTGCGCGATGAGGTCCTTGGTGGACGTCTTCCCCGCCGACCCGGTGATCCCGATGATCGTCAGGTCCTTCAGGCGGTCCGTGACGTGGCGGGCGAGCTTGGCGAGCGCGGCGAGCACCGCGGCGCCTTCGCCGTTCTTGTCGCCCGCGAGCACGTACGCGTTGGCGTGCTTGGTCTCCACCGGCGGCGCGATCACCGCGGGGGCGTCGACCTCACGGCCCGCCAGCACACCGGCGGCGCCACTGGCCACCGCCTGCGCGGCGAAGTCGTGGCCGTCCACGCGTTCACCGGGAAGGGCCAGGAAGAGGCCGCCCTCGGTGACCTTGCGGGTGTCGAACTCGATGGATCCCGTGACTGTCGGGGAGCCGTCGGTTGCGTGCAACCGTCCGCCGACGATCTCAGCGATCTCGGCGAGCGTGAGTGCGATCAACGGTGCGCCTCTCTGATCGCGGCGGTCAGCGTCTCGACGTCCGAGAACGGATGGATCACGCCGGCGATCTCCTGTCCCGTCTCGTGTCCCTTGCCCGCCACGACGACGACATCGCCCGGATGTGCCAGCTCGACGGCTTTCTCGATCGCGAGCTTCCGGTCGCCGATTTCCAGCACCTCGCCCCTGTTCTCGGTGGCGAGGGCGCCTTCGCGCATGGCGGCCCTGATGGAGGACGCGTCTTCGCTCCTCGGGTTGTCATCGGTGATGATCAACACGTCGGCTCGTCGTGCCGCGGCCTCGCCCATCAGCGGGCGCTTGGCCCGGTCGCGGTCACCGCCACAGCCGAGCACGATGATCACCCGGCCGTCGGTCTTCGCCCTGACCGCGTCCAGCGCGAGCGCGACGGCGGCGGGCTTGTGCGAGTAGTCGACGACCGCGGTGAACGCCTGGCCCTCGTCGACGCGCTGCATGCGGCCGGGGACCTGGACGGTGCTCAAGCCCTCGGCGATGGCCTCTGCCGGGATGCCCTCCGCGTGCAGGCAGGCGATCGCCAGCAGGGCGTTCGCGACGTTGAAGCTGCCGGCCAGCTGCAGGTGGATCTCGATGTCGCCGTCGGGGCCGTGCGCGGTGAACGTCTGCTCACCGGTCTTGCTGACCTCGACGATGCTCGCGGTCCAGGTGGCGGGCTTGGTCGTGGCGACGGTGATCGTCGTGTCCTTGACCAGCCTGGGGCCCCACTCGCCGTCGACGCACACGACCTCCTTGCGCGCGCGGCCGTCGAACAGCTGCGCCTTGACCTGGAAGTACTCCTCCATGTCCGCATGGAAGTCGAGGTGGTCCTGGCTCAGGTTGGTGAACGCGCCGATCTCGAACTCGGTGGCGGCGACGCGGCCCATGTGCAGCGCGTGGCTCGACACCTCCATCGCCACGTCGGTGACGCCGCGCTCGGCCATCACCGCGAACAGCGCCTGCAGGTCAGGAGCCTCTGGCGTGGTGTGCGAGCTGCCGAGCTGCACGTCGCCGATGCGCGTGCCGACCGTGCCGATGAGACCGGTCGTCCTTCCCGCCGCCCTGAGCGCGGACTCGATCATGTACGTGGTGGTGGTCTTGCCGGACGTGCCGGTGACACCCCACAACTTGACCTTGGTCGACGGCTGCCCGTAGACGTGCGCGGCGAGCAGGCCCACCACCTCGCGCGGGCGCGGGTGGATCAGCACGGGCACGTCCTTGAGGCTCTCGCGCGCGGCGCCCGCCTCGTCCGTGAGCACGGCGACGGCACCGTTGGCGATCGCCGTCTCGGCGAAGTCGGCGCCGTGCACGCGGGCACCGGGCAGCGCGGCGTAGAGGTCGCCGGGGACCACGTGCTGAGCACGCAGCGTCACCCCCGTCACCTGGACGTCGGCATGCGCTGGCCTGGTCAGGTGCACGTCGGCGACCGCGGCGAGAGCAGCCGCGGAAGCAGGGCGAATGGCGTTGGGGCGGGGCGGGGCGGTCGCGACCTTGCCCTCGAGCTTGGCAGGCACGGGCAAGAGGCTACCGGCGTGCACAGAGTGGCCGGGCGGCGCGTTGGCGTTCGGGTGATGATCAGCCCTGATAGGCCGATCGAGTGGCCTTGTTCGCTGGGCTTCAGGAGTGAGCCCGTCCGGCCGAACAAGTTCCTGCCCGCTTTGTGACTTCCGACCCTGTGGTCGGTTGTGCGCGCGCGGTGAGGTAGAGAGCGGCAGGAGGCGGCAATGAGAACAAGCACGGTGGTGGAACCCAGGAGATTTTCTTTCTGGGCACCAGATTTCAGTCGTTCCGTGACGGTCGGGGTCGACACCTCCGAAACCGCGTATCACGCTTTCGAGTGGGCAGCGCGCCACGCGTGGTCGCTGCGAACAGATCTTCAGGTGTACCTCGCGGACCCCGGCGACACGACGGTCCAGCGGGTCCTCGAACGACTCCCCATGCTCACCGCCCACTTCCGCCCGAGCGGTGACGACCCGGTGGCCGCACTGGTGAGGGCGTCGGACTCCAGCGCGACCTTGGTCTTGGGGTGCAAGGGCGAACAGCACCGCAGCCTGGGTCTGGGCTCCCTCGTCCTCCCGGTGTTGCGCCGCGCGCGGTGCGGAGTCGTAGTGGTACGCGGACGGCCCCCGGCGATCCGTGGCGAGTACGGCTGGATCACCGCCGCCGTCGGCGGGTGCGAGGACCCGGTCGTGCTGCGGCGCGCGGTCGAGCTCTGCCGCACCCGCCGAGCGTCGCTGCGGCTGCTGCACGTCCACCCGCCTGCCCAGCACGGCGTGGTCGTGCCACGCGACGAGGCCGTGGTCCGGCGTGCGGTGTTGTTCTTGCGCACCACGGCCCCTGAGCTCACGCCAGAGGTGGCCATCGAGTCCCGTCATCCGCACGAGGCCCTGGCCGCACTTGATTCGGACCTGGTCGTCGTGGGTCGCGGTGGGCAGCACGACGGGGTCGGACTGATCACGCGGGCGGCTTTGTACCACTCGTCGTGCCCTGTGCTGGTGGCTCGGCCGGAACCCCTTCACGACGATCGGGTGGTGCCGTAACCAAAGACTCGTTCGGCCGCGCACGAGCTATCTAGCATGGCCTGATGCCGCCTGCCGCGACAACTCTCCGAGGGGCCCTGCTCGTCTTCGGCAAAGCCGACCCCGTATGGCTGGAGAAGGTCGACCGGCAGCTCGGCGACGTCCTGACCGGCACCGACACGAGCAAGTCGATGCACGGCATCT